>NZ_AKJI01000108.1:0-17333 GCF_000282415.1 Pseudomonas sp. GM60 | reverse complement strand
GGCGAGCCTTAGCGAGCCACCGAACGAAAGGGGCAAGAGCGCTTGGTTACTTGCCGCTTTTGCAAGTGACTCGCCGTAAGGGCGAAACCGCCAGCCGCCATAACCGCAGAAACGGATATGCACACAAACACCAAGCCAAAAAAAAACGTGCAACCAGTGCGCTCGTCAATGAACACCCCGGTCACACGTACAGGCCCATAACGCCCAAAGGGAAAAACCTCAGGCGACCTCACCAAAAGCCGCCTCAATCAGTCAGCAAAAAAGCGCAATCAACCCAGCACTTCCAGCGCCACACTTTCAATCCCGGCCGCATCAAGCCGGTAATGCCGGTAAAGATGAGTCGGCGGCGCAATCAGGCTGTACTCGTCGTAAATGCCATGCCGCCGCACTTTGACCCCAACGCCCTCTTCCGCAACCACCTCACACACCGCCCCACCCAAGCCGCCGATGATGTTGTGCTCTTCCACCGTCAGAATCGCCCGGCTATTGCGCGCCGCAGTCAGCACCGCCTCACGGTCCAGCGGCTTGATGGTCGTCATGTCGATCACCCCCACCGAACGCCCCGCGGCATTCAACGCCCGAGCCGCTTCAAGGGCCGGGTGAACCGTGGAGCCGGTGGCAATGATCGTCAGCTCATCGCCCGTCAGGTGCACAGTGGCTTTGCCGAAGACAAAGTCCGGAACGGTTTCATACACCACCGGATCACGCCCACGCTGAATGCGGAAGTAGATCGGTTGCGGGTAGTTGGCCGACGCCAGAATGGCCGCCTTGAGCTGATTGCCGTCCGCCGGGGCGACCACTGTGATGTCGGCAATCGAACGCATAATCGCCAGGTCTTCAGTGGCGTGGTGCGAGGTGCCGTAAAAGCCCAGGGAAATCCCCGCATGGTGACCGATCAAACGTACCGGCAACGCGGAGTACGCCACGTCCATGCGGATCTGCTCGCAGCACAGTAACGGCAGAAACGAGGCAAACGTCGCCACAAACGGCTTCATGCCCACCGCCGCCATGCCGGCTGCCGCCGACACCATGTTTTGCTCGGAAATCCCGAATTGCACGAAGCGCTCCGGGTGCAGCTGCGCAAATTTCGACAGGCCGTTGGAGTACTGCAAGTCAGCGGTGCCGGCGACAATCGGCTCGCCCTGCTCGACCAGTTCGATCAGCGCATCGGACAAGGCATTCAAGCTGGGTGTCTGGCTGTTCAGTTCCCGGTACTGCCAGGAGTTGTTCGACAGAGGTGCGGTATTCATGAGTTAAATCACCTTGCTTTTGATTTCGTCGATAGCACGTTGCGCATCTTCCGGATCGAGATAACCGAGGTGCCAGCCGGGCTCGGTTTCCATGTAGGAAACGCCCTTGCCTTTCACCGTGTTGGCGATGATGCAGACCGGCTGCGTGCGAGTGGTATCGGCCTTGAGGCGACGCAACAGACGGGTGACCGCCGCCAGGTCATGCCCGTCGACCACGTGGGTTTCCCAACCGAAGGCGATCCATTTGTCCGCCAGCGGTTCGATGCCGATGACGTCGTCGATATTGCCGTCGAGCTGGTAGCCGTTACGGTCGATGATCGCCACCAGGTTGTGGACTTTATGGTGAGCCGCTCCCAGCGCCGCTTCCCAGACCTGCCCTTCCTGCATTTCACCGTCGCCGAGCATCACGTAGGTGGTGAACGACTTGCCGAGCATGCGCCCGGCCAATGCCATGCCCAGGCCGCCGGACAAGGCGTGCCCGATGGAACCGGAGGAGAAATCCACGCCCGGCACTTTGCGCATGTCGGGGTGATCGCCCAGCGGGTTGCCGAGGCGCGTGTAGTTATCGAGGATCTCTTTCGCAAAGAAGCCCCACTCCACCAGCACCGGAAACAGGCCCACCGCCGCATGCCCCTTGCCCATCATGAAGCGGTCGCGATCAGGCCATTTCGGTTCGCCAAACCGCAGGTCCATCACGTCGTAATACAGCGCGGCAAACAACTCGGCGGCGGAAAAAACCGAGGTGTAGTGACCGACCTTGGCGATCTCGATCAGCCGGATGGTTTCCAGGCGAATGAACTGGGCTTTTTCCCGCAGGCGAGCCAGTTCAGTGGCGGTCAGTTCGAACGCGCGATCACCTTCGCGCAGGTCCTGTCTTGTCAAATCAGTCATGTGTAGTGTCCAGGCGCATTACCAAAGTTGCGGCCACATCCGGGACGTGGCCGTACACACGCACGCAATCGCGACAAGGCGATTACTGCGCTTTCAAACGAGGTGTCATGTAGTCGTTCAGACGGGGCATGACCTGCTGCGCCGTCAGCTCCATCGAGCGCCGCCACAGTGCTTCGTCATCCCACTCGTGGAAGGCGGTCATCAAGGTGCCGAACGGCCCGGTCTGCTCACTGAACGCGACCAGTTGTTCGGTCACGGAATTCACGTCGCCGTAAATCACCATTTCCTTGATGCAGTGATCGACCGTCACTTCCGCGTCGGTCATGTCGGGGCGGGTCTTGAAGATCTTGGTGTAGTTGTTGGACGACAGGTTATCGATCATGTAATCGAAGTAACGGCGCAGGGTGCAGCTGTCTTGTGCCAGGTAGTCTTCGGCCTGGGCCTGGGAGTCGGCGACGAACACCGAACGGGCCACGCGCCAGTTGTTCGCATCGGCCTTGATCCCGGCACTTTCGGCGCCCTGGCAGTAAGCCAGCCAATGGGAGGCCACGGTCGCCGTCGGGTTGAAGTTGGCCGACATCAGGTCCCAGTCTTTGGCCCCAGCCAGTTTCGCCGTTCCGGAAAACGGGCTCATGGCCGTGGTTGCAACCCGTGGGAACGGCTTCTGGAACGGCGTCGGCATGTAGCCGATTTCCAGCTCGTGATTCACCGAGTCCTTGAGGCTGACCTGGAAGTGTTCCGAGGAAAACTCGTAAGGGGCGCTTGAGTTCCAGATGGCGCGGATCATCTCGTAGCATTCGACCATCATCTGTCCACGGTCCTTGCCGTTGCTGCCGAACACCTCGAAATCCGAGGCCAGGCCACCCGGGCCGATGCCCATGATGAAACGGCCCTTGGACATGTGATCGAACATCGCGGCATCGGCGGCAATTCGCGCCGGAAAATGATGCGGCAGGTTCAGCACCCCGGTGCACAATTTCATGCGCCGGGTCAGCGGAATCAGGGCGGACATGAATTGCAGGGCATTGGTCACCGGCTCCGTGCGTTGCGAGGTGTGCTCGCCGACCCAAAGCTCATCAAAACCGACGGCGTCGGCGTGGACGGCGCAGGCAATATCCTGATCGTACATCTCGTGATAATCCCAGCCCTTGTGATGAAGGGGCTGCATGAACATGGCAAGTTTCATGTCGTTCTCCTGCTGTTTTCAGTGACCGGTGCGCTGCTTGATTTCTATGCGCAGCACACCGCTTTCAGGACGTGCGCTCGTTTTGCAGGCGTGCCAGTGCCGGCGCTGCAAGTCGCAACGTTCAAGGGATGCGTTCAATTTTTCGCGGCGATCGGCTTGAGCAAGCGCAATCAGCCGCGCCTCTTCAACTGCCGTGCAGCAACCAGCCGCCGTCCACCAACAGATCGATACCCGTCACGTAGGAGGCCAGCGGCGACACCAGAAACAGCACCGCATTGGCGATCTCGAAGGGCTCTGCCGGCCGACCCAGTGCAATGTTGTTCAACACGTTGTTCTGCCGGTGTTGCTCCAGCAACTCCGGCTCCAGATTGCCTGGCGTTGCCGTCAGCCCGGGGGATACCGAGTTGACGCGAATGTTGAAGGCGCTCAGGTCCTTGGCCAGGCTTCGCGTCATCGCCAGCACCGCGCCTTTTGACGCGTCGTAGGTGCAGTGATTGGCCATCGGTCGGTGACCGCAAATCGACGACAGATTGACAATCGCCCCGGCGCTCGCCTGTTTGCGCATCTGCCGTTGAGCGGCCTGTGCCCCCAGAAACACCGCACGCGTATTGATGGCGTGGAGTTCATCCCAGAAACCCGGATCAATGTCGTCAACGGCCTTGAGCGGATAAACACCTGCGTTGTTGATCCAGATATCGAGACGGCCGTAACGCTCGATGGCGGTGTCTGCCAGGCCCTGGATGTCGGCGGGCCGACAGACGTCGGTGGCCAGGAACGAAACGGCAAAACCGGCTTCGATCAGTTCATGGCAACGCTCCGGCGCCAGGCTGCCGATCAGCACGTTGGCCCCGGCTTCGGCCAGCCGTTGGCTGATGGCGAACCCGATGCCACTGCCACCGCCGGTGACGACGGCGGTTTTACCGCGCAAGTCGAGCAACTCGGTAAAGGGCCGGTAAGGTAGCGGTTGATACGGGGTAGACATGATGGAGCTCCTCAGTGACAGCCCGTTATCAAGCAGTGGCCAGGGTCATGATGGTGTCGGGCGCGATCTGCGGCCGGTGCAAAATCCCTTGGGAACAACCGCGCGCCATGACCATCACCCGATGGGACAAACCGATGACTTCCTCAAGGTCGGAACTCACGACAATCACCGACACGCCGGTCTTCGACAGTTCGATGATCAACTCGTAAATCGCCGCCCGCGCGCCCATATCGATGCCCCGTGTCGGCTCATCGAGAATGATGACTTTCGGGTTGCGCGCGATCCATTTCGCGATGACCACTTTCTGCTGATTGCCGCCCGACAACTTGTCGAGCATCTGTTCCGCCAGGCCCTTGATCCCCAGTGTCGCAATGCGCTCCTGGGCAAACGCCAGCACCCGCTGATTGGCCATGACGCCGCAGGAGCTCAGGCTGTCGAGATTGCAGTAGGCAAGGTTTTCGGCAATGGTCTGGCTCAGCACCACACCTTCGGACTTGCGGTCTTCGGGAATCAGCACCACGCCGGCACGTATCGCCGCCAGCACGTTGTTGGCCGGCAGGTGCCGGTCACCCAGCATCACCTTGCCGTGATTCACCGCACTCAACCCGGCAATCGCCTGAACCAGCTCCGTGCGGCCGGCGCCGACGATGCCCGCGATGCCGAAGACTTCGCCGGCCTTCACCGAAAACGAAATGTCGTGGAAGCGCCCGGCCTTGTCCGACAACTGTTCGACATTCAACACCACCTCTTCACGAGGCGCTGGCAACTGCGGAAACAAGCGCTCGATCGAACGCCCGACCATCTGCGACACCAGCACGCTGACATCGGCCGCTCCGGTTTCGTGGCGAGCAATGAGGTGGCCATCGCGCATGACCACCACCTTGTCGGCGATCCTGGCAATCTCCTCCATCCGATGGCTGATGTAGATGAAAGAAACGCCCTCTTTCTTCAACTCCTCGATCTGCCTGAACAACAGGTCGGTCTCTTCCTTGCCCAGCGCCGCCGTCGGTTCGTCGAGGATCAGCAGCCGCGAATTGAACGTCAGTGCCCGGGCAATCTCCACCAGTTGCTGCGCGGCGATTTTCAACTGGCGCACAGGGGTGTCCGGCGAGATATCGAGGCCCAGTCGACGCAGCTGTTTTTCTGTCTCGCGGTACATGTGCTTGCGGTCGATGATCCCGTCCCGGGTCGGTAGATGGCCGAGGAAAACGTTCTCGGCCACGCTCAGGTCAGGCAGCAGATGGATCTCCTGATGAATCATGTTGATCCCCAGGGCAATCGCCGCCCCCGGACCGGTCGGTGCATAGGGCTGGCCGGCGAGGAACATCGTGCCTTTGGACGGCGTCAGCGCTCCGGCGACGATGGAGGAAAAGGTCGATTTGCCCGCACCGTTTTCCCCCAGCAGCGCCACCACTTCCCCGTAACCGATATCGAGACTGATGTCCTCCAGCACCTTGACCGAGTTGAAGGATTTTCCGATGTTGCAGGCGCTGAACAGCGGCGCCTGATCGCTGGTGATCGCTTTCATGACGTGCCCTCCTTCGCCGATCTCAAGGATGTTGCTCAAGGAAAGCCGCGACGTTTTCCCGGGTGGTGACGAAGGCCGGCAGCAGCTGGGTCTTCTCGACCGGTTTGCCTTGTTGCAGATTCACCGCAGTGCGTAAGGCTGTACGGCCCATTTCCACCGCTTGCTGGGTAATGGTCATGTCCAGCTTGCCGTCGCGGATGGCTTCCAGGGCCGACGGCAAACCGTCGTAGCCGAACACCCAGACCTTGTGATCGATGTTGGCGACTTTGACCGCCTGCGCGGCACCGAGCGCCGGGGCATCGGAACGGCCGATGAAGACGTTGATCTTCGGGTTCTTTTGCAGCATGTCCTGGGCGACTTTGAAGCCGTTGTCCTGTAGCCAGTCGGTAGGTTTCTGGTCGACGATTTTCATCTCCGGCGCCTGGGACAGCACCGCGTTCAGGCCCTTGGCCCGAGCCACTTCCGTCGAGTCGCCCAAGGTGCCCTGGAGCAGGCCGATTTCAGCCTTGCCCCCGGTCAGCGCGATCATCTGCCGGGCCAGCTCACCCGCTGCCGCCAGGTTATCGGTGGAGATGTAGGCATCGCATTCGACGTTCTTCGGGAAATTGTCGATGCAGATCACCGGCACACCCTGCTGACGCGCCAGCCGCACCGGCACGGCCGACGCCGCGCTGCCCGTGGCGGTATAGAGCAGCACATCGATGCCCTTGCTCAACATGTCCTGAATCTGGCTGACCTGGCGGGCGGGATCGGCTTGTGCGTCGGCCACCAGCACGTTCTTGATGCCCAGGGTCTTGGCCTGTTCCATGACGCCGTCACGGACCATCAGGTAGAACACCCATTGCAGGCTCGGGATCGACATCCCGACAGTGATTTGTTCCACCGGTTTACTCTCGGCGTGAACGCCTGCCGACATCATGCAGGTCAACAGCGGCAGCCACAGAAAGCGCCGCGAAAATGCGTGGAGGTTCATGTCTTTATCCTTTTTATTGTGTGTTGGACGGTTCGACCACAGGGGTTCAGTCAGCTTTGCGCTTGAGCAGATCGAGCATCACCGCGAAGGCAATCACCGCGCCGATGACCACTTGCTGGACGAAGGGAGAGATGCCGGCCAGGTTCAAGCCGTTGCGCAAAACGCCGATGATCAGTACGCCGACAATCGTGCCGACCACGCTGCCGGCGCCGCCCTTGAGGCTGCCGCCACCGATGACCACCGCCGCGATCACATCCAGCTCATAACCGACGCCGGCGCCCGCTCCGGCAGTGTCCAGGCGCGAGGTCATGATGATTCCGCCCAACGCGGCGCAAATGCCCGAGATGATGTAGACGGCACTGGTGTAGCCCTTGACGCGAATGCCGGCGAGCTTGGCCACCTTGCTGCTGCCGCCGATGGCGTACAAGCTGCGGCCGGGGACGGTGAACTTGAGAACGAACCAGAACACCAGGGCCAGCACGATGAAGCAGGTCACGGTCAGCGACAGCACACCGCCGTAGCGAATCACCGAGAGGTTGCTGAACCACTCCGGGAAACCGCTGACTTGCGCGCCGTCAGTGACCATGTAGGCCAGCCCGCGAGCGATGGACATCATTGCCAGCGTCGCAATGAAAGACGGCAACCCTGCCCTGACCACCATCAACGCCGTGGTTGAACCACACGCCGCACCGGCAGCGATCGCACCGAGCATGGCGACCCACATCGGCAAGCCGAGCACCTGTTCGAGCCAGCTCATGACCATGATCGCCACCGCGAGCACCGCGCCCACGGACAGGTCGATACCGCCGATGAGAATCACCAGCGTCATGCCCAGCGCCATGATGCCGAGCACGGTGACTTGATCCAGTACGTTGAGCAGGTTACTCAACGTCAGAAAACTATCGGTGAAGACTGTTAATACCGTGCATAACAATAAAAGGCCGATCATCGGGCCTGCGACATTGGTGTCCAGTCCGATCCACTTGGGAATGGATCCGGACAGTCTTGATTTCACCAGCAACTGATTATTCATACCCACATCCACTTCTTATCTAATTGTTATAAGACCGAGCAAGACACAACGACTGTTTAAATCCCAAGTTCCCTGTAACGCCCGCCCATATACAGAAGCGGCTCTTCCAGAGGTTGCGTAATCACATCAATGACGTTGCCGATGAATATGGTGTGCGTGCCGTGTTCGATTTCCTGCACTACTTCGCAAAAGATCGCAGCCTGCGCGTCGACCAGGTAACGAATGCCGTGCATGCCGGTCTGCCACTCGCCTGCGACGAAGCGCTGCTCGCGCAGGTCCGGCTGGCTGAAAATCTTGCAGATCGGTTCGTGGTTGTTTTGCAGCATGTTCACGCAGAACAGCCCGGAGCGTTTGATCATGGGTGAGGCGCTGGCGCTTCGGTTGATGCAGATCAGCGCCGACGCGGGGTCCATCGACACCGAAGAAAAAGCGGTGGCCGCCAGACCATGGGGGTGGCCGTCATCATCGAGTGTGGTGATCAGGGTTATGGAGGAGGCGAAGCGACCCATCGCCAATTTGAATTGGCCGGCCAGATCAATCGCTGGGGTGGCCTCTTGATATTGAACACGCATACATAAACCCTCTTCTTATTGTGACTCATCAAGCGCAGGCATTCATTATTAACAATCACCCAGCATTTTCTATTCACTTTTAAAAAATTGACTTTTCAACTATTCCGAAAGGTGAAGCCAACAACAAACTCATTTGAATTACCTTCACAAGTGCCCTGAAACGCCCGCCCCAAGGGGCTCTCATGTTTATGGCCGTACTTATCAACGCCGCCGACAATATGGCTTTAACTGAATAATCGGCCGATACTTCATGAACAACTAACAAGAAACTTCCGCGAGACGAACTGCCATGGTTGATCGATTACAGGACATGCGAATGTTTCGCCTGGTCGTGCAGACCGGGTCACTTTCAACCGCCGGACGACAAATGGGCCTGTCGCCAGCGGCCATGAGTGGCCGGCTCAAGGCGATGGAGGAGTTCTATGGTTTGCGCTTGCTCAAGCGCAACACCCGCAGCCTGAGCCCCACCGCCGAAGGGCAGTTGCTGTTTGAGAACGCCCTGAAAATTCTCGAACAGGTTGATGCGCTCGACAGCGTCATCAAAAACGGTCAAAGCGACCTGCTGGGCACCATCGGCCTGACCTGCCCGACCGACCTGGGTCGGCAGTGGGTCAGCCAATTGGTCGATGCGTTTATCCGCGAAAATCCGCATGTCAGCATCCGCCTGTTTTTCACTGACCGGATACTGGACTTCGTCGAGTCCGGCTCGGACATCGCGATCCGTTTCGGCGACCTGCCGGACAGCTCGCTGATCGCCCGCAGCCTGGGTGTGGACCGGCAAATGGTCTGCTGTTCGCCGCAGTACCTTGAACAACACGGCACTCCCCTGCACCCCGAAGACCTGCATCAACACAACTGCCTGGTGCAACTGCGCGCCGACTTTGCACTGGATCGCTGGAAGTTCATCAGCAAGGGCGTGCCAACCACGATTCAGGTCAAGGGCAACCGGCTGGCCAACGACGGCTTTACCCTGCGCCAGTGGGCGGTTCAAGGTTTGGGAATTATCTGGAAGTCGGTCTGGGAGGTGGCGGAGGACATTCAGGCCAAGCGGCTGGTGCCGCTGCTGGAAGACTATCAATGCCCTACCACGGGGTTCCATTTGCTCACCGAAGGCGGGAAGAAATTGCCGCCACGGGTCAGATCTTTTGTCGAGTTTGCCGTTCAGTACTTCAAGCACCTCGACACCGCGTCGCGACACATTCTGAGCCCGACGCCCGACGCCATCGTGCTCAGGGAAGCGAAACCGCCTGCAGATCGGCAAATACCGGCTTGAGGTTTGTCAGCATCCGCTCATAGGCCTTGCGCATGCCGGCATAGAACGCCTGTTTTGAAACGTCGGGCAAGGTCAGGGTTTCGTCCGGACTCGGCCAATCAGTAGCGGTCTGCTGCAAATCTGCGAACACCCCGGCACCGTGCCCTGCCAACATGGCTGCGCCGAGCACACCGTACTCGGCGGCTGGGGGTTTGCGATAAGGCAGGCCCAGCACATCGGCCTTGATCTGGTTAAACAGCTGGCTGCCGGAGCCGCCGCCCAGACTGAATACATCACCCTGATCGACAACGATCTGCATGTCCTTCATGCACCCGAGAAAACGCGCGTATTCGTAGGCAATCGACTCCAGCATCGCCCGGTATTGGTCGCTGCGGTCGTGGGTCCAGTCGAGACCGACGAAGGCTCCGGCCAGCGAGGCATCGAACGGCGCATGGCGCCCGCCGAGATGGGGCAAGAACAATAATTTATTGCGCTCGGCCAACGGCGCGGCGGCCCGCTGTTCGAGTTGTTGGCATTCGGCACCATCGAGACCGAACCGATTGAGACTGATGCCGGCCCCACCGACGTAGGCCATCGAATAAAACAGCTCGGGGATGCAATGCCGGAACGTGGTGAGGGTGTTGTGCTGGGAGTCGACCGCATAGTGGTCGAGCAACGTCGCCAACACTGAACCGGTGCCGGCAATGTCGAACAGTTGCCCCGGCGTGAAGGCCCTGGTGCCCAGCAACGAGGCGGCGATATCCCCACAGCCGGCATAAATCGGCGTGCCGGCCAACAGTCCGCAAACGCTCGACGCACTGGGGCCGACCGAGCCGATGCGATCCCAGGGTTTTATCAGCGTGGGCAGCCGGTCGGCCTCAAGGCCGAATGCCTCAATGAGCGAAGTGTTCCATTGCATCGCCTGGCTGTCGGCAAAACTGTTGAAGCCCAGGTAGGTGTAATCCATGAACGCGGCATCGCTGTTCAAGTCGGCCATGCGCCCCGCGACATACGCGGCCGGCATGATGATCTTGCTGATCTTGCGATAGGTGTGTGGTTGCTCCTCGCGCCAATACAGCCATTTCGCCGCGTGATTGGCACTCACCGGGCCACCCGAGCATTGGATGATCTGTGGCTCGCAGGCCTTCAGTCGCGGGACCTGACTGGCGCAACGCAGATCCAGCCACGAGTCATAGGGCGTGGTCGCCTCCCAGTCCCGGCCGATGGTGGAAATCCCGGCCATCTGTCCGCAAATCGCCAGGCCGCCAACGTCCGCGAGCTGGAAGTCGGACTGACTCAAGGCATCCTTTATCGCCAGCAGGACCGAGGCATACAGTTCGTCAGGGCTCTGTTCGAACACCTGACGTGCGGGATTCAACAAACGTGTGGGGCGACTGGCGGCGCTCAGGTTGCGGCCGTTTTCGTCCATGACAACGACTCGAGTGCTTGAGGTGCCCATGTCCACCCCAACCAGCAATGCTCGACTCTTCAAGGGTTGGCGCTCGCACAATTCAGCGGTGATTGTTATGCAGACAGAATACTGTCATCAAACACCCCGCGCATTAACTGCCACTGTCCGTGCGAAAAAGCCTGAGCGCCGGTGGCCAGCGGCGACGACGCAAGATTTCGCCGCCTCCTGCAGGCAGTTCTCAATCCTTGAATTGCGTCAGTTGCTGGTTCAACGACCCGGCCTGATCGCGTAATTGCAGCGACTGATCGAGCAGGCTGCGGATCGCGTGATCGTTCTGCTCGGAGATGCGGCTGACACCCTGGATGGCGACGGATAATTGCTCACCGGTGGCGGCCTGGCTTTGGGTCTGGCGCGCCACTTCGCTGATGCGCGTCAGAATGTCCTGGGCATGCTGGCGAATCTGATCAACACCTTGCGCCGAGGTGGTCAGTTGCACCACGCCCAGACGCACCGCTTCGCCGACTTGCTGGACGTTGGCAACGGTGTTGCGCACATCAGAACCGATGGCGCCGATCATCTCGCCGATTTCACCGGTCGAGCGGCTGGTGCGTTCTGCCAGTTGCCGCACTTCGTCCGCCACCACGGCGAAACCACGACCTTGCTCGCCTGCCCGTGCGGCTTCGATTGCAGCGTTCAAGGCCAGGAGGTTGGTCTGGTCGGCGATGCTGCGAATCACCGCGATGATCCCGGCAATCTGCTGCGAGCGTTTTTCCAGGTCGCCCACAGTGCCGGCAACGTCGTCCATGGTCTGGTCGATGTGGGTGATCCCGGCCAGGGTCTGGTTCATATCGCCGGAGATATGCTTGGTCAGCTCTTCGGTGTTGCGCGCCAGTTGCTCCACGTCTTCGGCTTGCTGCGACATCTCGGTGACCGAGTGCGCCAGCGCGGTGACGCCGCTGGCCATTTCTTCGGTTGCGGTGTGCTGCGACGTCGCCCGGTCGGCAACGGCCTGAGTGGTATCGCCCAGGTGATTGGAGATCTGCATCAGGGCGCCGCTGCTGTGGCGAATCGATCCCACCAGATCCCCCAGGCGCTGGATAAACTGGTTGAATGCGCCCGCCAGTTTGCCGGTTTCATCGCCGCTGCGTTGTTCAAATCGCAGGCCCAATTCGCCGCCCCAGGCCTGGATGCCGACCGTCAGGCCGGACAGCGGACGAATGTGCCACGCGAGCAAATGCCAGAGCACGATGGCCAATGCCAACAGCGCCACCAGGCCGATGACGACGGCGGTCCAGAGGAACTGATTGATGCCCGCCATGGCTTCGGCCAGCGGGTACGCCACCATCAGCGCCCAAGTGTTCGGTGCTTTGCCGATGCGCACCGGTTGCAGCACATAACCCCAGCCATCGCGCTGGAAGTCATACGGCTGACCGGCCTTGATCGCCTCTTTGGCAGCCGTCGGCAAATCGTCGGCCGGCTGGCTCAAACGCTTCGCATCAGGGTGGCTGGCGTACAGGCCGTTGCTCGAAACCAGAGCGCCATAACCTTTGTAGGCATCGATTTTCGCCAGTTGCCGATTGATGCTTTCAAGCGGGATATCGACACCCGCCACGCCCAGGGCTTTGCCGCCCTGCAACAGCGGCGCCATGATCGATACCATCATGACTTTCTGGCCGCTGCCCGTGCTGTAGGCAAACGGTTCGGAAGCCCACGGCTGACGGCTGTGCAGCGGCTGATAGTAGTACTGGTTATCGGCATTTTCCGGGGCATAACCGCTGAGCGCTTCCGATTTCACCGAGCCACTCGCACGGTTCCAGTAGGTCAGGTAACGGCCGGTGGCGTCGTGATTCGGCTGGTTGGCGAATTCGCTGTCCTTGCCATCGAAGGCGTTGGTTTCCCAATACTGCCCCAGGCCCAAAAGTTGCGGATTGGCTTCAAACAGTTGGCGGGTCACGGCATCGGCGGTCTTGCGATCAACGTGCTGTTGCTGCATGGCCGTTGCGACGCTGGCCAGCGATTCGGCGACGGTAAAACCGACACCCAGTTCGACTTCCACTTCCTTGGCATTGGCCTTGACGACCGTGTCGACCAGCGCGGCGGTTTCTTTGACGGAGGAGCCATAAGCGATATAGGCGATGGAGCCCAGCAGCAGCGCCATGACAACGACGGTCCCGATCAGGGCCGTCCAGAACAGCTTGAAGTGCAGAGAGCGATTAGGCATGGACATTCTCAAGTGCGCGATTCTTCAACCAGCACGGAGCGCCCAACGGTGTGAATGCAGCCCTGCCGGCAAATTATTTATAGTTGATATTATTTTGCCACTATATAGAAGCGCGCTCTGCCGGTGCAACTTGAATGACCGCCAGGTCACAAGCCTTGCACGGCATCACTCGGAAACGGCGATCTGGTTTCGGCCACGGGCCTTGGCTCGATACAGGGCCTTGTCGGCGTTGTTCATCAAGCTGTGCAAATCAAGGTCGGAGGCGTCCATCGACGCGACACCGAGGCTGGCCGTTATGCAATGCACCGGCCCGGTCATCAGTTCGGCAATGGAGCGGATGAGTTGCTCGGCAATGTTCAGGGTTTCTTCAATCGAGGTGTCCGGGAGCAGAATGGCGAACTCCTCTCCCCCCAGCCTGCCGTAGACATCCGTTTCACGAAACGAGGTGCTGATGACCAGGCCCATCTGACTCAGCACCTGATCCCCGACCTGATGACCATAGGTGTCGTTGATGTGTTTGAAGTGATCCATATCCAGCATCACGGCGCACAGCGGCAGCTGATTGTTTTTGCAGTAACTGTGCAACTGCTGGGCGTGCTCGAAAAAAGCCCGGCGATTCCTCAGGCCCGTGAGCTCATCGGTCTGCGCGGCAAGATTGGAAATGCGGTGCGCCTGTTCCATTTCACGGGTCAATCGAAAGGCGGTTTCCACCGCATCGGAGAGTTTGCGGGTAGCGCTGGCCACGAAGGAGGCAAACACCAGCACCGCCAGTGCCATGCCGACTTGCATCGCTGACGGCTGGAACAACAGCCATATCGTGCACGGCAACAACACCAGGCCAATGGACACCAGCGTCATGTATCGGTAGGCCGAATAGCAGGACACCGCACTGACCGACATCCCGACGGTAAAAAGCATGACCAGTGACTGAGCCAGAATATCGTCCGGGGGCATCAATGCCAGCGCTCCCGCGCCCCAGATACCGGCAGATAACACCAGCGTGCTCCAGTATTTCCACTCCCATTGCTCAGGCGTGCGCGTACTTTTGTCACTGCGGAAATAGGCGATAAACATCGCGACGCGCAATGAGGTCGACGCCGTCAGAATGCCCATCCACCAAAAAATGACGTGGTGATCGAAGCGCTCCCAACACAGCAGGCACAGCATGATCGCCGCCAGGACACTGCCCGGAATCGCCGTCACCGACTGATGGAACAACTGGTGCAGGCGATCAGTGCGTACCTGCGCTGCTATCAAAGCATCCGGGTCATACCGGGGTCCGAGTCCGTCCATTTGATCCGCCTGATCATGATGCTTCGTCAAAGAAGTATTGTGGCACCCAGCCAGTAGCGTAAACAACCGAGGCCTTGAAATGTTTCCGGGCGCCAGATTGAAAGAGTACGTCTATCACGCCCCAACACTCGCCCTATTAGCTGACTTCCCGACTCAGGTCTAACCTTAGTCTGCGCTGGCGCCATAAGCCGGCCGGATTAGCGCTGAAAAGGAGACAGGAATGAGCCCGAAGCTTGACTAGGCCACCCGTGGGCCACCGCGCAGGCAACCTGATTGCCGCTGTTCAGAATTCCCGTGTGGTCACCACAATCAGTTGATCCAACTGCTGGCCCTGCAGCCTATGTCCTTGATTCCGCTCGTTGCTATTTAACGCCCGCCCCGGGCCCGATAGCCGGATGAACACGACCAAAGGTAGCTCGCACATGGCAAACGAATCGAAATGCCCGTTCAATCATGCCGCAGGCGGTGGCACCACCAACCGCGACTGGTGGCCGAACCAACTGAATCTGAAGATCCTGCACCAGCACTCGTCCCTGTCAGACCCCATGGACGAGGGCTTCAACTACGCCGAAGCGTTCAAAAAACTCGACTTTGGCGCGGTCAAGCGCGACCTGACTGCACTGATGACCGACTCACAAGACTGGTGGCCAGCAGACTTCGGTCACTATGGGCCGCTGTTCATTCGCATGGCCTGGCACGCCGCCGGCACATACCGCACCGGTGATGGTCGTGGCGGTGCCGGTTCCGGTCAGCAACGCTTTGCCCCGCTCAACAGCTGGCCGGACAACGTCAGTCTCGACAAGGCGCGCCGGTTGCTGTGGCCGATCAAGCAAAAGTATGGCAACAACATTTCCTGGGCCGACCTGATCGTCCTCACCGGTAACGTCGCGCTGGAGTCGATGGGCTTCAAGACCTTTGGTTTTTCCGGTGGCCGCGCGGACGTCTGGGAACCCGATGAAGACGTTTATTGGGGCTCGGAAAACAAATGGCTGGGCGGTGACGTTCGCTACGACAAAGCGCAAAAACCCGTGCAAGCACCCGGCGATGTTCCACTGGTGGCCGAGCCCGGGAAAAATGAAGACAGCCGTACCGATGAGGGGCGCAATCTGGAAAACCCACTGGCCGCCGTGCAGATGGGCCTGATCTATGTGAACCCGGAAGGTCCGGAAGGCAATCCCGATCCCGTCGCTTCGGCCCTGGACATCCGCGAAACGTTCGGCCGCATGGCCATGAACGACGAAGAAACCGTGGCCCTGATCGCCGGCGGCCACGCCTTCGGTAAAACCCACGGCGCCGGCCCTGCCGACAACGTCGGTGCCGAGCCGGAAGCCGCCGGTCTCGAAGCCCAGGGCCTTGGCTGGAAAAACAGCTTCGGCACCGGCAAAGGCCCGGACACCATCACCAGCGGGCTGGAAGTGACCTGGACCACCACGCCCACCCGGTGGAGCAACAACTACCTGGAAAACCTGTTCGGCTTCGAGTGGGAGTTGAGCAAAAGCCCGGCAGGCGCTAACCAGTGGGTGGCAAAAAACGGCGCCGGGGCCGGTACCATTCCGGATGCACACGACCCGTCCAAGCGGCGTAACCCGACCATGCTCACCTCGGACCTGGCGCTGCGCTTCGACCCGATCTATGAACCGATTGCCCGGCGCTTCCTGGCCAATCCGGATCAGTTGGCCGATGCCTTCGCCCGCGCCTGGTTCAAGCTGATCCACCGCGACATGGGCCCGCTCTCGCGCTACCTCGGCCCGGAAATGCCCAAGGAAGAACTGTTGTGGCAAGACCCGATTCCGCCGGTCGACCATGCCTTGGTCAACGACAGTGACGTCGCAGCACTCAAGAGCAAAATCCTCGCCTCTGGCCTGAGCGTCTCGCAGCTGGTATCAACGGCCTGGGCGGCGGCGTCGAGCTTCCGTGGCTCCGACAAACGTGGCGGCGCCAACGGTGGACGCCTGCGACTGGCGCCACAGAAATCCTGGCAAGCCAACCAGCCCGAACAACTGGCGAGTGTGCTGGCGAAACTGGAAAGCATTCAGCGTGAGTTCAACAACACCGGCAAGAAAATCTCGCTGGCGGACCTGATCGTGCTGGCCGGCAGCGCCGGTGTCGAACAAGCCGCAAAAAATGCCGGTCACAGCGTGACGGTGCCGTTCACACCGGGACGGACGGACGCCTCGCAAGAGCAGACGGACGTCGAATCCTTCGGCTTCCTCGAACCCATCGCCGATGGTTTCCGCAACTACCTGAAAACCCGCTACCGCGTTTCGGCCGAACACCTGTTGATCGACAAGGCGCAACAACTGACCCTCAGCGCACCGGAGATGACCGTGCTCGTGGGCGGTTTGCGGGTGTTGAACACCAATGTCGGGCAGACCCGACACGGCGTGTTCACCCAGCAACCGGAGGCGTTGACCAACGACTTCTTCAAAAACCTGCTGGACATGGGGGTGGAATGGAAGCCGGTGTCGGACGCCAATCAGGAGTTCGAAGGGCGCGATCGCAAAACCGGCCAAGTGAAATGGACCGGGACGCGGGTCGATCTGGTCTTTGGCTCGAATGCGCAACTGCGGGCCTTGGCCGAACTGTATGCCAGCAGTGATGCGAAGGAGAAATTCGTCAAAGACTTCGTAGCGGCCTGGACGAAGGTGATGAACCTGGATCGTTTTGACCTGTAGGAGCCGGCTTGCTGGCGAAGCGGTGGCGGCCGTGATGACGCCATCGCCGGCAAGCCAGCTCCTACA
>NZ_AKJI01000107.1:0-48173 GCF_000282415.1 Pseudomonas sp. GM60 | reverse complement strand
AACGAAAGGGGCAAGAGCGCTTTGGTTACTTTCGCGCTTTTCGAAAGTGACTCGCCGTAAGGGCGAAACCAATAGCCGCCATCACCGCAAAAACGGATATGCCCACCAACCAAAGACCAACCAAACACCGGTGTAAACTGATACCCCACCCTATTCCGGCAAAGACAAGGGAGCCCACCCAGCCATGATCGGCGCCGAGCTGCTGTCCCCCGAAACCCTCACCGTCGGCTGGCTGATCTACGTCCCGGCCCTGATCTGGGCCATCGCACGTGCCCCGTGGGTCGAGCTGTTCAGCGACAGCCGCCGCCAGCATCTGTTGTTCGGCACCGTGTTCGCGCTATTCATGCTGTGGCTGGTACGACGGGATTTCGACACCGGCGTGTCCTATCACTTCATCGGCATGACCGCCGTAACCCTGCTCCTGGACTGGCCCTTGGCGATCGTCGGAGGACTGGTCGCACAAGCAGGCCTGGTAATACTCGGACGCCAGGACCTCGCCGCCGTCGGCGTGAACGGCGCCTTGTTGATTCTGCTGCCCGTGCTGGTCACCGAGTGCTGCGCAATCCTGGTCGAGCGAGCGCAGCCGCGTAATCCCTTCGTGTATATCTTTGTTTCCGGTTTCTTCGCAGCGGCGCTATCGGCCTTGCTGTGCCTGCTGCTGGCCCTGTGGCTGCTGTGGTTCAACGAGCTGTTCGTCATGCCTTACTGGCTGGAAGATTTTGTCGGTTACCTGTGGCTGATCATCTTTCCCGAAGCCTTCATCAACGGCATGGTCGTCAGCGCGCTGGTTGTGTTCAGCCCCGAATGGCTGGAGACCTTCAACCGCACACGTTATCTTTCGGCACCCTGGAAGGACGACGATCCGAAATCTTGATCCACATCAAATCCAAAAAACGTCGACGAATCCATGCTCCGAAAAACCTTCAGGAGCATCGAAAATGAGTGTCTACGAATGGGCAAGGCAGGAGTTGCGCCACAGTCTGGATGCAGCGCAGGAAGTCGGGTTTGATCCGGGGTTGAGCCTGCGCGCCCTGCTCAGCGCGGTGGTGCAGCAGAGCAAGGCCGTGCGCAGTGTCGAGGATCTGGCCGATGAGTTGCAGTTTCTCGCCGAGAACCTCGATGACGGTCAGGACTACGGCTTCATGCGGCCCTGAACCGTCACTTAGTGACGCGGGTCGAAATCACCACTGAACAACTCGTCCTCGGCATCGGGTGCCACTGGAATCTTGTGCTCTTCCGATGCCCACGCCCCCAGGTCGATCAGTTTGCAGCGGTCTGAACAGAACGGCCGGAATGTGCTTTCCGGGGTCCATTCCACAGGGGCGCCGCAGGTTGGGCATTCGACGGTTGGGATCTGGCTCATGACTGGCCTCCACGCAATGTAAGGTAAAAGTGATGCAGGCGTTCGACCTCGCTGTGCAGCCAGGCGAGGTCGCGGTCGTTGACCACCACATCGTCGGCATGGCTCACGCGATCCTGGCGACTGGATTGCGCCTTGAGGATCGCCTGAACCTGTTGTTCGCTGGTCTGGTCACGCTGCAGGGTGCGTTCGATCTGTAGTTGTTCGGGCGCATCGATCACCAGTACTCGCTGGGTCATGGCGTACTGCCCGGACTCGATCAGCAACGGCGAAACCAGAATCGCGTAAGGCGATTGTGCCTTGCCCAGGTGATCGGCGATTTCCCTGGCGATCAGCGGATGCAAAAGCGCTTCGAGCCAGAGGCGTTGCTCAGGCACTTCGAAGATCAGTTTGCGCAACGCTGCGCGATCCAGTTGCCCGTCGGCTTGCAACACGCCGGGGCCAAAATGTTCGGCGATCTGTGCCAGCGCCGGGCGACCCGGTTCCACCACCCAGCGCGCCGCATGATCGGCATCGACCACGTGCACGCCCAGGTCGATGAAGTGCTGGGCGGCCGCGCTTTTGCCGCTGCCGATGCCGCCGGTCAGGCCGAGAATCCAGGGTTTATCCACAGGGGTATTCATTTCAAACCGACAAACTGCCAATAGAAGCCGGTTATTTGACCACCCCAGAGCAATGCAATCCAGCCGGCAATCGCCAGATAGGGACCGAAGGGGATCGGGGTCGAGGTTTTCGCATTGCGCAGGCTCAGCAAAATCATGCCGATAATCGCGCCCACAAGGGACGACAACAGAATGGTCAGCGGCAAAATCTGCCAGCCGCCCCAGGCGCCCAGCATGGCCAACAGCTTGAAATCGCCGTGGCCGATGCCTTCCTTGCCGGTGATCAGCTTGAACAGCCAGAACACCGACCACAGCGCCATGTAGCCCGCAATTGCGCCCCACAGCGCCTCGTGCAATGGCACGAACAATTCGAAGCTGTTGACGACCAGTCCCAGCCACATCAGCGGTAGCACCAGCACATCCGGCAACAGTTGATGCTCGGCGTCGATCAGGCTCATGGCCAACAAACCCCAGCTCAGGACCAGCACCATCCCGGCTTGCCAGCCGAAACCGAAATGCCAGGCAATGAACGCCGACAGCAGGCCGCAGGCCAGTTCGGTCAACGGGTAGCGTTTACTGATGGGCGTTGCGCAGCTTGAGCATCGTCCACGTAAAAACACATAACTGAGCAGCGGGATGTTTTCCCAGGCGCGAATTCGGTGCCCACAATGCGGGCACTCGGAATGGGGCAGCATCAGGTTGTAGGTCGCGGGCGGTGTTTCGCCAGGCAAACCGAGAATGTCCCGGGCCTGCAATTGCCACTCACGCTCGAGCATTTTCGGCAGGCGCCAGATCACCACATTGAGGAAGCTGCCGACCAGCAAGCCGACCAGCAGTGCAATGACGACAAACGCCAACGGGTACACGGTCAGGATTTCGTTCAAGGGCATGTCAGATCGCATTGCCGAGTTGGAAAATGGGCAGGTACATCGCAACCACCAGGCCGCCGACGATAACACCCAGCACCACCATGATGAATGGCTCCATCAGGCTGGTGAGATTGTCGACCATATTGTCGACTTCCGCCTCATAGAAACTGGCGACCTTGTCGAGCATGTCGTCCAGTGCGCCGGACTCTTCGCCAATGGCCGTCATCTGGATCGCCATGTTCGGAAAGACGCCGGCGGTGCGCATGGAGAAATTCAGCTGCATCCCCGTCGAAACGTCCTGCTTGATACGCAGCACCGCCCGCTTGAACACGATGTTGCCGGTCGCGCCCGCCACTGACTCCAGCGCCTCGACCAGCGGCACACCCGCGGCGAAAGTGGTCGACAGCGTACGGGCGTAACGGGCCACGGCGGACTTGTACATCAATGCGCCAATCAACGGCAGTTTCAGTAGCCAGGTGTCTGTCCGGTCCCGAAAGCCTTGCGATGTCTTGAAGGCGTGGCGCACACCGAATATCGCCGCAAGCAGCACGCCAAGCATCAGCCACCACCAATCCTGCATGAACTGCGACAGGCCGATGACCATCACCGTGAACGCCGGCAGTTGCGCACCAAAACCTTTGAACACCGACTCGAACTGCGGCACCACCTTGACCAGCAGAATCCCGGTGACGATGATCGCGACGACCACCACCGCCAGTGGATAAGTCATGGCTTTCTTGATCTTGGCCTTGAGGCTTTCGCTCTTTTCCTTGTAGGTCGCGACCCGCTCCAACAGGGTGTCCAGCGCGCCGGCCTGTTCGCCGGCATCCACCAGATTGCAGTAGAGCTCATCAAAATACTGCGGTTTTTTGCGCAGGGCTGCCGCGAAGCTGTTACCCGCCGCGACTTCCTGTTTCACCTCGTCCACCAGTTTGCGCATGGCCGGGTTTTCGAAGCCTTCGCCGATGATGTCGAACGATTGCAACAGCGGTACGCCGGCTTTCATCATGGTCGCCATCTGCCGGGTGAAGAGGGCAATGTCATTCGCCTTGATGCGTTGGCCGAGGCTGAAAAACGAGGCGGATTTCTTGCGCACCTTGCCGGGGTTGATGCCTTGCTTGCGCAGTTGCGCCTTGATCAGCGCCGGGTTCTGAGCGCTGAGTTCGCCGGTTATTTTCGTACCTTTTTTGTCGGTGCCTTCCCAGGCGTACACACTGATTTTCGCTGCTTTGACCGCCATGTTCAGTCCTTGGTGACCCGGTTGATTTCTTCAAGGCTGGTGATGCCTTGCATGGCCTTGATCAGCCCGGAAGTACGCAGGTCGTTGAAGCCGTCCTTGCGCATCTGGATATCGATTTCCAGCGAATTGCCTTCGGCCATGATCAGCCGTTGCAGGCCTGCTGTGTTCTTCACCACTTCATAAATCCCCACGCGCCCCTTGTAGCCACCGTTGCACTGATCGCAACCGACTGGCTCATAGATCGTGAATGCGCCAATCCGTTCCTCTGGGAAGCCTTCCTTGATCAATGCCTCGCGGGGAATATCGATGGGCTTCTTGCATTGGCTGCACAGTTTGCGCGCCAGGCGCTGGGCGATGATCAGGCTGACTGACGTCGCGATGTTGAACCCCTGAATGCCCATGTTGTGCAGGCGGGTCAGGGTTTCAGCGGCGCTGTTGGTGTGCAGGGTCGACAGCACCAGGTGCCCGGTCTGGGCGGCCTTGATGGCAATTTCGGCGGTTTCCAGGTCGCGGATTTCGCCGACCATGATCACGTCCGGGTCCTGCCGCAAGAAGGAGCGTAGCGCCTGGGCAAAACCCAGACCTTGCTTGGCGTTGACGTTGACCTGGTTGATGCCTTCCATGTTGATCTCTACCGGGTCTTCGGCGGTGGAGATGTTGATGTCCACGGTGTTGAGAATGTTCAGGCCGGTGTAGAGCGACACGGTCTTGCCCGACCCCGTGGGGCCGGTCACCAGAATCATCCCCTGCGGCTGCTTTAGCGCGGCCATGTACAGGTCTTTCTGGTCGGGCTCGTAGCCGAGGGCGTCGATACCCATTTGCGCGCTCGATGGATCGAGGATCCGGATCACCACTTTCTCGCCCCACAGGGTCGGCAGGGTGTTGACCCGGAAGTCGATGGACTTGCTCTTCGACAGGCGCATCTTGATCCGCCCGTCCTGGGGTTTGCGCCGCTCGGAGATGTCGAGGCTGGCCATGACTTTCAGGCGGGCGGCGATGCGGTTGGCCAGTTGAATCGGCGGCTTGGCGACTTCACGCAACATACCGTCGGTGCGCATCCGCACGCGGTAGGTTTTTTCGTAGGGCTCGAAATGCAGGTCGGAAGAGCCACTTCTGATCGCGTCCAGCAGCATCTTGTGAACGAAGCGCACCACCGGCGCGTCGTCGGCATCCTGTCCTGCGATGGCGCCCTGGTCGTCATCGATCGACTCGATGTCCATGCCATCGAGGTCGACGTCGGCCATGTCTTCCAGTCCACTGGCATGGCTGTCGAAGAAATTCTCGATGGCATCGCTGAGCTTGTCGTCCTCCACCAGGATGGCTTCGGTGTTCAGCCCGGTACTGAACTGGATGTCGTTGATGGCCTGGTGATTGGTCGGGTCGGAAACCCCCACGAACAACTTGTTGCCACGCCGCCAGAGGGGGAGGGCGTGGTGCTGGCGAACCAGTTTCTCGCTGACCAGACCCTTGGGTTGGGTTTCCTTGTCCAGGCAGTTGAGGTCGAGCAGTGCCATGCCGAAATGCTCCGAGGCGATCTCGGCGACCTGGCGGCTTTTCACGAGTTTGTTCTGCACCAGATAACTGACCAGGGTGATTTTATGACGTTGGGCTTGCTGATACGCCTGTTGCGCGCTTTGGTCGGTGAGCAGCTCGGCAAGCACCAATTGCTTGGCCAGACCGCTAAGGGCGATGTCATTCATGGGGATACCGGACACAGACAGTTCATGACTTATAGCCTAGTCAACCGGTGGCGCCAAACCAGCGCTGCTCTGGTGACAAAAAGTGTCAGATAGTGCGGATCCTGAGGGCAGGACAAGGCCTTGCGTCGTTCTCGCGCCCCGCTAACAGGGGGCAACGGGCTTGGCATGGGCTGTGCTGAGACTGGTTCAGATCATGAGATTTCGACTCATGCATGGAGCTTGTCTATGAGTGCTCAGAAAGGTTTTACGCTTATTGAATTGTTGATCGTGGTGGCGATCATCGGGATTCTGGCGACGTTTGCGTTGCCGGCTTACTCGAAGTATCAAGCGCGGGCGAAAGTTACCGCGGGGTTGGCGGAAATTTCAGCATTGAAGGTTTCGTTTGAAGACCTGATGAATGCCGGCACTGCAGAACCCACCACACTGACGGGCGCCGGCACGACGACGCAGAACTGTGCAATTGCTGTCACCGGCACGGTTGCCTCAGGCGCTGGCACCATTGTCTGCACGCTGCAGAAAGCACCGGCCCCTGTGGCAGGTAAAACCATCACGCTGACTCGCAGTGCCACTGCAGGCTGGTCATGCGCGACCGGCGTGACAGCCGATTACGCACCGCCTGGTTGCACAGCCTCTGCAACTTAATGCTGAAAACGGCTAGATAGAAGAATGCCCCATCGTCGGATGGGGCATTTTTGGGGGGGAAGCTCCAAGTTCGCTGCGTTTCTTGGTGAGATTTGGAAAACCTCACAAATTCATGGCCTTAGGCCCACGTTAAAACCTGCAACTTGCATGTAGAGAATGTCGAAGTCATGCAATTTGCATGATTCCGAAAATCAGTAAATTTTTTAAGTTGTTGATTTGTAAGTGGTTAATGGCTGTTTCAAAGTTGGCACAGCGTTCGCACTATACCCAGTAACCCTGCTGACAAGACACGCAGCAGACTTTATGAAAAAACAGGAGTTACTCGTATGAAGAAGTTCGCTATCGCTGCCGCTACTGCTACCGCTACCGCGCTGACCCTGACCATGGCCAACGTTGCATTCGCTCAAACCCAGGCTACCCAAGCCCCAATGGTGCTGGCTGCCGGTGAAGTGACCAAGGCTAAAGAAGCCACTTCCGATACCTGGATCACCACCAAAGTCAAAGCTGACCTGGTGACCGAAAAAGGCATTCCTGGTACCGATATCAAAGTCGAAACCAACAAAGGTGTTGTATCCCTGTCGTCCACCGTCGCGGTGACTGACGCTCAGAAAGCCACCGCCGTGGCCATCGCCAAGAAAATCAAAGGCGTCCAGGCGGTCTCCGCTGACGGCCTGAAAGCCGAGTAAGGCAAGACTTCTCGCCTGAACGGGAGAAGGCGCGGTAGACGAGCCGAGTCATGCGTCTGCCGCAACTTGAGAGTTCATGCGACGGCCACAAGGATGTGGCCATTACAGGCCCCTGACATTCGTGTCCGGGGCCTGTTCTATTTGCAGCAACTCAAAACAACTGTAGGAGCGAGCCTGCTCGCGATGGACGTCAACGATAATGCTGGCTGCCTGGATCAAGGTATCGCCTGGGCATTTTTCGCGAGCAAGCTCGCACCTACAGGGGCCGTGTAAAATCAATTTCCGCGTTTGCTGGTGATCTGCTTCAAGCGATTCCCTTCAAACCGCAGGTATTGATACATCCCGCCGTTGGGCCCGTAGGTCCATTCCTCGACCTGGAATTCTTCCCGACGGTTGGCGCTGCGCTTGTACCCCAACAGGTCTCGACTGACCGGCTCTCCACATTTTTGCAGTACTTCGCTGGACCGGTCGCCGACGCTGACCAACTGGCTGCCGCAGCGCAGGGTATCGGCGGCCGAGGCCTGACTGGCAGCCATTGCCAGTGTCAGGCTGATCAGCAACCGACTGATCATCACTCGGCATCCAGGTGCAACGGCGTTACCACCCGACCGTCACTTTCGGCCTCGCCGAGGCTGGCATCGATGAAGTACACGCGGTCATCGGCCAACTGACCCTTGTCGACCAGATAATCCTTGATGCTGCTGGCGCGATCCTGGCCCAGTTGGCGCAAGAGCACGTCGCTGGTGCTCCAGAACTTGATCACGTCTGCGCGCATTTTCGCGGTGCGTTCTTCCTTGCCCAGGTCCTTCCATTCGGCGGGTGGCTGGGTTTTCAGGCGGGTGCGGTAAATGCCTTCCAGCAGCGGGCCTTTCTCGCCTTCCGGTACTTGCAGCAACGAGGCCTGCGCCGGCACCTTGTCGCCGCGACGCTGGAGCATTTTGTAGTAGTTGTACTGGTATTCCCGTTCCAGGCGTTGCTCGGCGATCAGTGGGCCATCGCTGCTGGCGGCAGCGGTGCCTTCGATCTCCAGGCGCAGGGCCGGGCGTTCCTTGAGTGCATTGGACAGTTTGACCAGCGATCCCTCGGCGTCCTTGCTCAGATCGCTTGAGCCCGGCGCGAACGACACCGTACCCAGGTCTTCCGCCCCACCGCCACTGACCAGCCCGCCAATCATTTTGAACGGTGCGGCAGCGGCTTTGACGATCAGGTTACGCAGGGTCTGCCAGACAATCGGCATGACGCTGAATTGCGGATTGTTGAGGTCGCCGGTGACTGGCAGCTCGATGGAAATCTTGCCGTCGACGTCCTTGAGCAGCGCAATCGCCAGTTTCAGCGGCAGGCTGACGGCGTCCGGGCTGTCGACCTTTTCACCCAGTTGCAATTGCTCGACCACCACTTTGTTTTCAGCCTTGAGCTGGCCTTTGGTAATCAGGTAATGCAGGTCTAGGTTGAGTCGGCCCTTGCGGATACGGTAGCCGGCGAACTTGCCGGAGTAGGGCGTCAGCGTGGTCAGTTCCACCCGTTTGAAACTGGTGGCGATGTCGAGGCTGGCCATCGGGTCGAACGGGTTGACCGAACCTTTGATGGTCACCGGCGCGTAACGATCGACCTTGCCCTTGATGTCGACGGTCGCCGGTTTCGCCTGACGGCTGTCGATGGTGCCAATCTGGCCGTTGAGCTGTTGCACGGCGGTGGCGAAGTTCGGGGTCAGGCTGAAGTCGGCGAAGTTGGCCGAACCGTCATTGATGGCAATGCCGCCAATGTGGATGCCCAGCGGCTTGTCCTTGTTGACGGGTTTGGCCGCAGCGGTTTTTGCGCCGGAATCGGGCGGTTGCGGGATCAGCAGGTCATCGATGTTGGTGGTGCGATCATCGTTGATCATGAAGCGCACATACGGTTGGAACAGGTTGACCTTGTCGATCGACAGGCTGTCGCCGTGCTGATAATTCAGGCCTTCAACCACCACCTGCTGCCACTTGAGAAAGTCGCGGGTTTTCAGGGTGTCGAGGGTGTGCAGCTGATCGATCTGCGCCCGTCCTGTGACGCTGAGCGCCAACGGCTCGGTGCTTTTCAGGTTGACCGCCAGATCGCTGCCGAGCATGCCGCTGCGCAGTTCAAGGCGAATGAACGGATTGATGTAGGACTGGGCGACCCGCAGGTCGATGTCCTTGGTCTGCACGTTCAATTTGGCGCTGACGGGAGCGAGATTGACCTCGCCATCCGCAGAGATCTTGCCTTGCTTGCCCACGCCGGTGTCGAGCTTGAGGGTAAAAGGCGAGCCATTGAGGCTGTCGAAATTCTGCAGGTCCAGGTTCAGCGGATTCAAATCCAGCGTCACGGCGGGTTGCGTTTTGCGGTCAGCCAGGTGCACCTGGTAATTGCGCAACTGCACATCTTTCAACAGCACTTGCCAAGGTTTGCTCGGCGGCGTCGGTTCTGGTTTTGGCGAGTCGGCGGCCGCTGGCGTGCTGGCCGGCTCGGCTTTGGCCTTGGCGGCGGCCTTGGACGGTTGGCTGGCGAACAATTTCTGCCAGTCGAGTTGCCCGTCGGCTTCCAGTGCCGCCCAGGTTTCCAGTTTGTTGCTGCGGATCTTGCCGACGACAACTTGCTGCTTGGCCAGGTCGACCGTGGTTTCAGTCACGTCCAGGCGTTCAAGTTTCGCCAGTGGCCGACCGTCCGGAGCCTTGATGGCGAAGGGCGCCACGCTCACTGCGACGTTGTTCAGCAGCAGCTCGGTTTCCTTGGACAGGTTGAGTTTGTAGTCGATGCTCAGGTTCAGCACGCCGTTTTCCAGCACCAGCGGCAGCGCGTCACGCACATAGGGCCAAAAGGTTTTCATCTGTCCGTCGGTGATTTTCAGCTTACCTTCGGAGGCGATCGGGATGAGGCTGAAGTTACCGGTCCAGTCGATCTGCCCACCGTTCGGGCCGATGGCCACAAGGGTCATGTCGGCATTGTCATCGGGCAGGGTGCTGAGGTTGTTCAGCTCGAAATCGAGTTTGTCGTAGAGGAACTCGATGGCTTCGCTGGGGCGTTCATCCTTGAAGTGCACGGCACCGCCGGCCAGTTTGATTCGCTCTATGCGCAGCGGAAACGGTTTGGCGTCCGGGTCTGTCGGCGTCGGCTCGCTCGCCGGCAGTTTGAACAGACCAAGCAAGTTGAGTTTGCCGTCCTTGCCGAAAAGGATTTCGGTCTTCGGCTTGTCCAGTTCGATATCGGACAGGTGCAGCGCCTTGGTCCAGAGGCTGTCGATCTGCAGGTTGGCGTAAAGCCGTTCGAAACCGACCTGTTCCTTGCCCGGTTCGCCGATGATCAGGCCCCACAGGGTGACTTCAAGGCTGAACGGGTTGAGTTCGATTCGCTGAATTGTGGCGGGCGTCGTCGCGTAGTTGGCCAGTTGCTGGTTGGCCAC
This sequence comes from Pseudomonas sp. GM60, assembly GCF_000282415.1. Taxonomy (NCBI): domain Bacteria; kingdom Pseudomonadati; phylum Pseudomonadota; class Gammaproteobacteria; order Pseudomonadales; family Pseudomonadaceae; genus Pseudomonas; species Pseudomonas sp. GM60. The sequence continues at coordinate 37,662 of NZ_AKJI01000107.1, read as the reverse complement.
CCGCAATGCGATGCCCGGCAAAATCAGAAACCCCAGCAGGCTGTAGAGGGCCAGAGCAGTCAACAAGGCGCCGATAGCGCGGATCAATCCTTTGGGCATGTGCGGCTTCATCTGTCTGAATCGGAGTGCCTTGGAGTATGGCACGCCAATCCGGTTCCGAAGTATTCGCTCAGCCCAGGATTTTTCAGATTTATCTGACGTGATTCAGAGCTGCAGGATCAGTGTTTTCAGCGGCGGCTGTTGATCCATGGACGGGAAATCGGCGCCCGGTTTCATCACCGTCCACTCGCGCACCGGGCGGCCGGCCTTCTCCGCGCAGCGCAAAACCTGTTCGCGCCAGTCGTCCATGCTGACTTTTGCCAGGTTGTTGCAGCAGATCAGCACGCCATTGTCGGCGGTGGTCAGCAGCGCGGGCTTGAGCAGGCTCTGGTAGTCGCGCAGCAGGTCGACGGTGCCGAAAGCGCTCTTGGCCCAGGCCGGAGGGTCCAGCAAAACCAGATCGTATTGACGTTGTTCCAGGCGTTGATAGCTCGGCAGTTTCTGCCCGCGACGCTGGCTGATGGGCAGGCCGGCGAGTTGGCGAATGGCCGGGAAATAATCGGACTGGATGAATTGCATGGTCGGCAATTGCGGATTGAGCAGACCGTTTTCGCGGCCGACCGCCAGGTTGCCCTCGGCGAAGTCCAGGTTGCACACCTCGCTCGCGCCACCGGCCGCAGCGCTCAGGCCGACGCCGCAGGTGTAGGCAAACAGGTTCAGCACGCTTTTGTTCTTGCTGTGATCCTTGACCCAGCCGCGGGTGTTGCGCAGGTCGAGAAACAGCAGCGGATCCTGGCCGGCGTGACGGCCGCGAACCCGGTAATTCAGGCCCCATTCGTGACCGACCAAGTCTTGCAGGGCGGCTTCGTCGGCGCGGTAGACCGTGTCTTCACGGTCGATGCGCGAGTTGCCCCGGGAGCGGTCGTTGTAGACCAGCAGGGTGTCGAGGCCCAGATGTTGGTTGATCGTTTCATGCACTTGCAGCAGGGCGTCGCGCTCCAGCGCCTGATGAAAGCTCTGCACCAACAGCTGCGGGCCGTAGCGGTCGATGGTCAGGCCGCCAGCGCCTTCCTGGCTGCCGTGGAACAGGCGATAGCAATCGGTGCCTTGCTGATGCAGTTCGGCAAGCAGGTCCTGGCGATGTTCGAGGGCGGCGCACAGCGCCTGATTCAAGGAAGACATGCTGGGCGCCTTGCAGGGGAGGGAATTTGGCGCGGGAGTTTAACAGCTTGCGCAGAACCTGTAGGAGCCGGCTTGCTGGCGATGGGCGCAATACGGTTCATCCTGACGAACCGCGTTATCGTTCATCGCCGGCAAGCCGGCTCCTACAAATATGAGTCAGGTCAATAATCCCATCCGTCGCTTGGCCCGATGCACCGAGCCATTACGCACGGCCCAGCGCAGCATCGGTGCGCTGCGGTTGACGCTGGCGCGGATCAGTTTGCGTTGCAGCGAGCTCTGGCGCACGCCGAGCATGTCGCTGGCCCAATCCGGCAGCAGGTCAATGCCTGCCTGCATCATCAACCCGCCGAACGGCTTGGCCAGACGGCTAGGGGAGGGTGCGTTCAACAACAGTCGCAACACCTCGCGACTGCGCTCGTCGCACAGCAATTGCGGACGAATGCGCTCAAGGTATTCAGCCGTTTCCTGCCGCGAACGCGGTACGTCACGCGCGCCCAGGCGTTCGGCGACCAAGGCGATTTCATCGTAGTAACGGTCCTGATCGGCCAGCGAAAGGTGTGGGTTGCGATAACGCAAATGCGCCGCGAGGAAGTTGCTGACTTCGGCCACGTGTACCCAGGTGAGCAGATCTGGATCACTGGCGGCGTAAGGCCGGCCATCCGGTGCGGTGCCGGTCACTTGCAGGTGGATGGAGCGGACTTTCTCGATCAGCCAGTCAGCATCTTTACGCGAGCCGAAAGTGGTGCCGGAAATGAACTGCCCGGTGCGGCGCAGGCGACCGAGCATGTCCTGGCGAAAATTCGAATGGTCCCAGACCCCGGCCAGTGCCAAGGGGTGCAGGGCTTGCAGCATCAACGCGCTGATGCCGCCGATGAGCATGCTGCTGAAGTCGCCGTGGACTTGCCAACTGACCGAATCAGGGCCGAACAGACCGGGATCACCCTTGGGGTTTTCCAGGTCGAGCTTGCCGAGGGACAGGCCGGTGAGGCTCATGACCTGTGTTTCGATGCGGCTGCGGATGAATTCCATGGCGACTCATTGCTGAAAAAAAGATCTGGCATCACACATTACCCCTGTAGGAGCCGGCTTGCCGGCGATAGCGGCGTATCAATCGACAAAAATGTTGAATGACACACTGCTATCGCCGGCAAGCCGGCTCCTACAGGGGGCAAGGCGTGCACACGTTATTGGTTCAGGCGTTTATCCACCAGATCCTGAACCACGCTCGGGTCGGCCAACGTCGAGGTGTCGCCCAGGCTGTCCAGCTCATTACAGGCGATCTTGCGCAGAATCCGTCGCATGATCTTGCCCGAACGGGTTTTCGGCAAGGCCGGGGCCCACTGGATCAGGTCCGGTTTGGCAAAACTGCCGATTTCCTTGCTGACGTGGGCCAGCAGTTCCTTCTTCAGTTCGTCGGTGGGATCGGTGCCGTTCATGGGCGTGACAAAGGCATAGATGCCTTGGCCTTTGACGTCGTGAGGGTAACCGACCACCGCCGCTTCGGCGATACTGTCGTGCAGCACCAGGGCGCTTTCCACTTCGGCGGTGCCGATGCGGTGGCCGGAAACGTTGATCACGTCGTCAATGCGCCCGGTGATCCAGTAATCGCCGTCCTCGTCGCGCCGCGCGCCGTCACCGGTGAAATAGTAGCCGGGATACGGTTTGAAATAGGTGTCGACCATCCGTTGCGGATCGCCGTAGACACTGCGGATCTGCGCCGGCCAGCTGGATTTTATCGCCAGCACGCCGCTGCCGGCGCCTTTGATTTCCTTGCCCACTTCGTCGAGCAGCACCGGCTGCACACCGAACATCGGTTGTGTGGCGCAGCCGGGTTTGATCCGCTGTGCGCTCACCAGCGGGCTGAGCATGATGCCGCCGGTTTCGGTCTGCCACCAGGTGTCAACGATCGGGCAACGCTGCTCGCCGACGACGTTGAAATACCAATCCCACGCTTCCGGGTTGATCGGCTCACCGACGCTGCCGAGTAATCTGAGGCTCGCGCGGGACGTTTCCTTCAGCGGTTCGGGGCCTTCGCGCATCAGCGAGCGCAGGGCGGTGGGGGCGGTGTAGAAGATGTTCACGTGGTGCTTGTCGATCACCTGCCAGAAGCGCGAGCTGCTCGGGTAGCTCGGCACGCCTTCGAAGATCAGCGTGGTCGCGCCGTTGGCCAGCGGGCCGTAGACGATGTAACTGTGGCCGGTAACCCAGCCGACATCGGCGGTGCACCAGAAGACTTCGTTGTCGCGGTAGTCGAGCACGTATTTGAAAGTCATCGCCGCTTGCAGCAAGTAACCGCCGGTGGTGTGCAACACGCCTTTGGGTTTGCCGGTGCTGCCGGAGGTGTAGAGGATGAACAACGGGTCTTCGGCGTCCATGGGTTCCGGCGGGCAATTGTCATCGACGTCGCGCAGGGCCTGGTGATACCAGAGGTCGCGGCCTTCGACCCAGTCGACATCGCCCTGGGTGCGCTCGACCACGATCACGGTGCTGACGTTCGGGCAACTTTTCAGCGCTTGGTCGACTTTCTGCTTGAGCTGTACGAATTTGCCGCCGCGCACGCCTTCATCGGCGGTGATCACGGTGCGGCAGTCGGCGTCGAGAATGCGGTCGCGCACCGAGTCCGGGGAGAAACCGCCAAACACCACCGAATGCACCGCACCGATTCGTGTGCAGGCGAGCATGGCGTAGGCGGCTTCGGGGATCATCGGCATGTAAATGCACACGCGGTCGCCTTTCTTCACGCCACGGCTTTTGAGCACATTGGCCAGGCGGCAGACGTTGTGATGCAGTTTTTTGTAAGTGATCTGTGCCGATTCGGCGGGGTCATCGCCTTCCCAGAGGATTGCGATCTGATCGCCGCGTTTTTCCAGGTGGCGATCGATGCAGTTGTAGCTGACGTTTAATTTTCCGCCGGCAAACCAGCTGGCTTCGCCGGTTTTCAGGTCATAGCGCTGGACGGTTTTCCACGGTGTGCTCCAGTCGAGGAAGCGTGTGGCCTGTTCAGCCCAGAATTCACTGGGGTGCTCGATGGATTGACGGTACAGGCGCTTGTAGTCGTCTTGACTGAGGTGTGCGGCCCGGCGGACGGCATCGGCTTTGGGGAACGTGCTGATATCGAACATGACGGTTCCTTCTTCTTGTTTTTGCGACAAGAGGGGAGCTACGCGACCCTCGTAGGAGCCGGCTTGCTGGCGATAGCGGCGTATCAGTCAACAAATTCGTCGACTGAAACACCGCTATCGCCAGCAAGCCGGCTCCTACAAGGTTAGTACCGTCTGTAGGAGTGGCGTCAGATTAACCGCGGTGACGACCGCGGAAGTAGTTGATCAGCCCTTGGGTAGAAGCATCGTCAGCCGGGGTTTCTTCGCTGCCAACCAGACGGTTGTAGACGCCTTTGCCCAGCTCTTTGCCCAGCTCCACGCCCCACTGGTCGAAGGCGTTGATGCCCCAGATCACGCTTTGCACGAAGACTTTGTGTTCGTACATCGCCACCAGTGCGCCGAGACGGCGCGGGCTGATGCGTTCGACCACCAGGGTGTTGCTCGGACGGTTGCCCGGGATCACCTTGTGCGGCGCGAGTTTCTGCACGTCGGCTTCGGCCATGCCTTTGTCACGCAGCTCGGATTCGGCCTCGGCGCGGGTCTTGCCGAGCATCAGTGCCTGGCTTTGCGACAAGCAGTTGGCGTACAGCCACTGGTGGTGATCGGACACCGGGTTGAAGCTGACGATCGGCACAATGAAGTCGGCCGGAATCAGTTGGGTGCCCTGGTGCAGCAACTGGTGATACGCGTGCTGACCGTTGCAGCCCACGCCACCCCAGATCACCGGACCGGTATCAGTAGACACCGGTGTGCCGTCCTGGCGCACGCTCTTGCCGTTGGATTCCATGTCCAGCTGTTGCAAGTGTTTGGTGATGTTGCGCAGGTAGTGGTCGTACGGCAGGATCGCGTGGCTCTGCGCGCCCCAGAAGTTGCCGTACCAGACACCGAGCAACGCCAGCAGCACCGGCATGTTCTGTTCGAATGGCGCGCTCTGGAAATGCTGGTCCATGGTATAGGCACCGGACAGCAGTTCCTTGAAGTTCGACATGCCGATGGCCAGGGCAATCGGCAAACCGATGGCCGACCACAGCGAATAACGGCCGCCAACCCAATCCCACATCGGGAAGATGTTTTCTTCGCGGATACCGAACGCCACGGCGGCGGCGTTGTTGCTCGAGACCGCGATGAAGTGACGATACAGCTCGGCTTCCGAACCACCCTGAGCCAGGTACCAGGCGCGAGCGGCCTGGGCGTTTTTCAGGGTTTCGAGGGTGTTGAAGGACTTCGACGAAACGATGAACAGCGTGGTCTCGGCGCGCAGCTTCATGGTCAGTTCATGAAGCTCGGTGCCGTCGATGTTCGCCAGGTAATGGCAGCGCACGCCTTTCTGGGCGTAGGACAGCAGGGCTTCGGAAACCAGCTCAGGGCCGAGGAACGAGCCACCGATGCCGATGTTCACCACGTCGGTGATCGGCTTCTCGGTGTAACCGCGCCACAAACCGTCGTGGATACGACCCACGAGGTCGGTGATCTTGTTCAAGACCTTGTGCACTTCAGGCATCACGTTGACGCCGTTGACCGACAGCTTCTCGCCCACTGGGCGGCGCAGCGCGGTGTGCAGGGCCGGGCGTCCTTCGGAAGAGTTGACGATTTCGCCTTCGAACAGCGCCTTGATCGCGCCCTTGAGGTCGACTTCATTGGCCAGGCCCACCAGCAGATTGCGGGTCTCGGCGTTGATCAGGTTCTTCGAGTAGTCGAGAAACAGGCCGCAGCTGCTGAGGGTGAATTGGGTAAAGCGCTGCGGATCGGCATTGAAGGCTTCGCGCATGCTGAAATCCTGCATGGCTTGGCGGTGGTCATTCAGCGCCTGCCAGGCGGGCAGAGCGGTCACGTCTTGAGGAGTGCGGTAGTACGCCATCGCTGCGGGTTTCCTTTTTACTTGAACGGCCTTTTGAACACTAAAAATCCCGGAGCGCTGTGGGTGGGCGTCCGGTCAACTGCGTCGACACGATTTCATGGCACAGGGCGAATACAGTAAACCTCGCGCTGCGATCTGTCTTGACTTTGTCTGACCCGTTCCCGGTACTTTTTTGTACATGAAAGAGGGAACGGTCCGACAAACGGAAGAGAAGGTTCGGTCAGGCGACCTGAACCGGAATGGCATTGCTGGTGTGGCTCAGCTCGTTACCCGGTGCCATGTAGAGCATGCGCGGCTTGAAGTTGAGCAGCTCGGCTTCGCTGTAGTGAGCGTAAGCACAGATGATCACACGGTCACCGACCTTGGCCTTGTGGGCGGCGGCGCCATTGACCGAGATCATGCGCGAGCCTTCTTCGCCACGAATGGCGTAGGTGGTGAAGCGTTCGCCGTTGTCGACGTTGTAGATCTGGATCTGTTCGTATTCACGGATGCCGGACAAGTCCAGCCATTCGCCGTCGATGGCGCAAGAACCTTCGTAATCGAGTACTGCGTGGGTGACTTCGGCGCGATGCAGCTTGGCCTTGAGCATGATGGCGTGCATGAGTGTTTTCCCAGGTCGGAATCGAACGGCGGGCAGTTTGCCCGAAGCGATTGTGGGCAGCAATACAGCGGACGAGGTAACGCAGACCCTGTAGGAGCCAGCTTGCTGGCGATGGCGTCCTCACTATCGCCATCGCCGGCAAGCCGGCTCCTACATTTTGGGCTGTGGTGTTCAGGCGGGTGTGTCGAGGTTCAGGTGCAGGTTGTCGATCAACCGCGTGGTGCCGAGGAACGTCGCCACCAGAATCACCAGGTCCCGATCTTCCGCCGTCGCCGGGCGCAAGGTCAGCGCATGGCGGATTTCCAGGTAGTCGGTACGCAAACCCGCAGCTTCAAGCTGTTTGGTCTGTGCGGCAATCAACGCCGGAAAATCGCGCTCACCCTGTGTAATGGCATCAGCAATCGAGGTCAGCGTGCGATACACAACCGGCGCCACGGCCCGTTGTTCTTCACTGAGAAACCCATTGCGAGATGACAATGCCAGCCCATCGGCCGCACGGACCGTCGGCTCGCCGATGATCTGGATCGGCATGTTCAGGTCATGCACCAGCGCGCGAATCACGGCCAGTTGCTGGAAATCTTTCTGGCCAAAGATCGCCAGGTCTGGCTGGACCATGTTGAACAGTTTGCTGACCACCGTCGCCACGCCTTCGAAATGCCCCGGACGGCTGGCGCCGCACAGGCCTTCGGACAGTTGTGGAACGCTGACGCGGGTCTGGCCGGTCATGCCGTCGGGGTACATTTCTTCTACGGCGGGTGCGAACAACAAGTGGCAACCGGCCTCGAGCAGTTGTTCCTGGTCCGCTGCCAGGGTGCGCGGGTACTTGTCGAGGTCTTCGCCGGCGCCGAATTGCAGCGGGTTGACGAAAATACTCGCGACCACGAAGTCCGCCCGCTGGGAGGCCTTGGTAATCAGCGCAATATGGCCGCTGTGCAGGTTGCCCATGGTCGGTACGAAGGCGATACGCTTGCCTTCACTGCGGGCACGGGCCACGGCGGCCCGCAATTCGCGTACGGTTTTTACGGTGTTCATGCAGAGAATCCGTGTTCGATACCAGGGAAAGTCGCCGCTTTGACTTCAGTGACATAAGCGCTCAGGGCCGCGTGAATGCTGGTTTGGCCGTTCATGAAGTTCTTCACGAACTTTGGCACTCGGCCAGTGATCGACAGGCCGAGCATGTCGTGCAGCACCAGGACCTGGCCGTCGGTACCGCTGCCGGCACCGATGCCGATCACCGGAATCCCCACTGCCTGGGTGATTTCCTGAGCCAGTTCGCTCGGCACGCATTCGAGCAGCAGCATGGCGGCACCGGCCTGTTCCAGGGCGATGGCGTCGGCGCGCATCTGCCGTGCCTGGTTCTCGCTACGGCCCTGGACTTTGTAACCGCCCAGAATGTTCACCGATTGCGGCGTCAGGCCCATGTGCGCGCACACCGGGATGCCGCGCTCGGCCAGCAGACGGATAGAGTCCGCCAGCCACAGCGCACCTTCGACCTTGACCATGTGTGCACCGGCCTGCATCAACTGGGCGCTGTTGGTCATGGTTTGTTCGATAGTGGCGTAGGCCATGAAGGGCAGGTCGGCGAGAATAAACGCGTCGGTGTTACCGCGTTTGACGGCGGCGACGTGGTAAGCCATCTCGGCGGTGGTCACCGGCAGGGTGCTGTCGTGACCTTGCAGAACCATGCCGAGGGAGTCGCCCACCAGCAGCACTTCGACGCCGGCTTCATTGCAGGCGTGGGCGAAGGTCGCGTCATAGCAGGTCAGCATGGTGATTTTTTCACCTTTTTGCTTGAGACCTTGCAGAGTGGTCAGGGTGATGGCTGGCATGAAAAGTTCCTCATTCAGGCGCTGTGGAAACTACTGCGAGTAACGCGCGTGATTCTTCGTTAAATACAGGCGCACGGTCTGTTGTCGTGCTTTTAAGGCCTGGATTGCGCCCTTTAACGCCGTGTTGGCGGCAGCGGGACGCCTATAGTCGTGAGGAGAACTCGGGAAGTCAATTGCGTGTGTTACCGCATTGTTACGCGTGGGGTGTTACCGAAGTAACTGATGCGATTCAGCACCTGCAGATCCTGTACACAACACTAATCCCCTGTGGGAGCGAGCCTGCTCGCGATAGCGGTGTGTCATTCAGCATTGATGCCGACTGATCCACCGCTATCGCGAGCAGGCTCGCTCCCACAGGGGATGTGCGTTAATTCGGGGGGAGGCGTTCCAACCCGACGAACGGGCAGGCCTGAAGCAGTTCGGCCAAGGTACGGCCATCCGCCAAACGCAAATCCACCGGCGCCAATTCGGCCAGCGGGTACAGAACGAACGCGCGTTCCTGCATATGGTAGTGAGGCACCTTGAGGCGCGGTTCGTCGATCAGCCGATCACCGAACAGCACGATGTCGAGGTCGAGCGTGCGTGGCCCCCAGCGCTCAAGACGCTCGCGGCCCTGTCCGTTCTCGATGGCTTGCAGCGCATCGAGCAGCTCCAGCGGGGCAAGTGTGCTGTCGAGGGCGGCCACTGCGTTGGTGTAACTCGGTTGGCCAGGCAGCAGCGAATCGCTCTGATAAAACCCGGAAACCCCGACCAGTTCAGTCTGCGGCAATCGCGCCAGCGTTTCGACGGCGCTGCGCAATTGTTCGGCGGGGTCAGCCAGGTTGCTGCCCATGCCGATGTAGATGCGTTCCATGCTTACTCGCCCGTGGTGCTCGGCGCGCCGGCTGCACGTTTGCGCTTGGCACCGCCGCTGCGGCGGCGTTTGCGTGGTGCGCCAGTGCCGTCTTCCTTGCCACTGAGGTCGCGGATCATGTCACGACGTTCGCTGTCGTTGGCGTCCTGATAATCCGTCCACCATTCGCCCAGGCCATCGGTCTGTTCGCCAGCGCTTTCGCGCAGCAGCAGGAAGTCGTAACCGGCGCGGAAACGCGGGTTGTCCAGCAGCAGGTCGGCGCGTTTGCCGCTGCGGCGCGGCAGGCGTTCCTGCATGTCCCAGATCTCGCGGATCGGCATGGTGAAGCGTTTTGGAATCGCGATCCGCTGGCACTGTTCGGCAATCAGCTCGTGCGCCGCTTCCTGCATCGCCGGAATCGGCGGCATGCCACGTTCCTGCAAGCGCAGCACGCGGGCGGGCAGGGCAGGCCAGAGCAGGGCCGCAAACAGGAACGCCGGGGTCACCGGTTTGTTCTGCTTGATGCGCAGGTCGGTGTTGATCAGCGCTTCGCTGATCAGTGTGTGGGTGTACGTCGGGTTGTATTCCAGCGCCTCGGCACTGGCCGGGAACAGCGGATCGAACAGCTGCAGGTCGACCAGCATCTCGAAGGTGTCCGCGGCGTGGCCGGAGAGGAACAGCTTGAGCACTTCTTCGAACAGACGGGCCGACGGGATCTCGCGCAGCATCGGTGCCAGGTCGCGGATCGGCAGGGCGCTGTGTTTTTCGATGCCGAAATTCAGCTTGGCGGCGAAACGCACGGCGCGCAGCATCCGCACCGGGTCTTCCTGGTAGCGTTGTTTCGGATCGCCGATCAGACGGATCAGGTGGTTGCGGATGTCGTGTACGCCGTTGGCGTAGTCGAGGATGCGCTCGCTGACCGGATCGTAATACAGGGCGTTGATGGTGAAGTCGCGGCGTTGCGCGTCCTCTTCCAGCGTGCCGTAGACGTTATCGCGCAGAATGCGCCCGCTCTCGTTGCGGGAAGACTGGTTGCTGTCTTCCTCTTCATCGTTTTGCGGGTGATTGGCGCGGAAAGTCGCGACTTCAATGATTTCGCGGCCAAAGTGGATATGCACCAGTTTGAAGCGGCGGCCGATGATCCGCGCATTGCGGAATTCGGCGCGCACCTGTTCAGGGGTGGCACTGGTGGCGACGTCAAAGTCTTTTGGTGTGATGCCGAGCATCATGTCACGCACACAACCGCCGACCAGGTAAGCCTGGTAACCGGCGTTCTGCAGGCGTTCGACGATATTCACCGCGTAACGGCTGAATTGTGCCTTTTGCAGCGAGTGTTGGCCGCTGTTAAGCACTTCAGGCGTGCTGCGGATGTGTTGCGTATGACGCTTGGGAGAACGGAATGACTGGAACAGCTTCTTCAGCATGGGATGCACTGTTTGAAGGAATGTTCGGCCAAAACGAAGAATGACCGCATGATGGGCGGGGATTCTAGCATTTAGTCGGGGGATGGTGTAGGACACAGCCGATATGAGCTGTAAGCACCCCTGTAGGAGCGAGCTTGCTCGCGAAAAACTGAAGGGCGCCGCTGGGAATCTGGATTAACGCGTTATCGTTCACGACCATCGCGAGCAAGCTTGCTCCTACAGCCTACAGCGAGTAACCGTTCCAAATCGCGGAAACTACAAGGGGAGCCGAAGCTCCCCAAGAAGTAGTTGCATGTTCTATTTTTGTTATTGGTTTCGGGCTTCTTGTTTTTGTTGAGTGCCCGCGTCATGAAGTTTTCCTTCATGACCCTCCCAATCGGGAGCCAAGAGCAAACGGATTGCTTTGGTCGCTGTGCTGCAGTGATCTTGCGATCCAACCAGTTCAGGCTCTGTCTCAAGACAGTTTTTTGTTGTTCTCGGCCTGGTCGTGGGGCAAGCCCCAAATACAACGCCTCTCCAAAAGAATCAGTTAGCTACGCCTCATGCCGTCTTGTTTTTATTGTGCGTGAGTCGATACGTCTTATTTTTATTGTCTTGTACATTGCTTGTTATTGTTCTTGTACCAAACATATAGCAGGGTGCGTGCCAACTTTTGCGAAGCCTAGCAAAACAAGGGGTTACGTCACTGGATGGGCTTTTTTGAGGCCAAAAAAAACCGGGGCTTCGTTACCGTAAGCCCCGGTTTCTGTTACGTGAAAAAACTGGGGTAACAGTTTCTTCACACAATCATGTGTTACCCGCTCAGCTCTCGCTGGCCACCCCGGTCTTGCGCCGCGGAATGCCCAGGCGTTGGCGGCGTTCCCACAGGCATTTACGGCTGACGCCCAGTTTGCGTGCCAGCTCGGTTTCGGTCATGTGGTCCTGATGCTCGAGGACGAAGTGCTGGAAGTAGTCTTCCAGTGACAGGTCTTCGGTCGGCTCATGATTGTTGTTGCCGGCGCCGTTGCCCTGTTGCGGAGGCAGGCCGATGAACTCGTCGTCTTCCAGGTCGCTCAGCTCGATGTCGATGCCCAGCAGCTCGGCGGAGATTTCCGGGCTCTCGCACAGGATGACCGCGCGTTCGACCGCGTTTTCCAGTTCGCGCACGTTGCCCGGCCAGGAGTAATGACGAATCGCCTGCTCGGCGTCTGCGGCGAACTTCAGATCGGTGCGGTTGACCCGCGCGCTCTGCCGCGCCAGGAAGGCATTGGCGATTTCGTTGACGTCGGCACCGCGCTCACGCAGGGCCGGCAGTTTCAGGGCGATCACGTGGAGGCGGTAATACAAGTCTTCACGGAACTGGCCGATCTTCGCCAGGCTCTTGAGGTCCCGGTGAGTCGCGGCGATCAGGCGCACATCGACTTTCTGCGACTGGACCGAACCGACCCGGCGAATTTCGCCTTCCTGCAACACGCGCAGCAAGCGGGCCTGGGCTTCCAGTGGCAGTTCGCCGATTTCGTCGAGGAACAAGGTGCCGCCATCAGCCGCTTCCACCAGGCCTGCACGCCCGGCGCTGGCACCGGTGAACGCGCCTTTTTCGTGGCCGAACAGTTCGGACTCGATCAGGCTTTCCGGAATCGCCGCGCAGTTCACCGAAATCATCGGTGCCTTGGCGCGCCTGGACAGGTTGTGCAGGGCACGGGCCACCAGTTCTTTACCGGTACCGGACTCGCCCTGGATCAGGACATTGGAATCGGTTGGCGCGACTTTGCGGATCTTGCTGTACAGATCTTGCATCGGCGGGCACGAACCGATGATGCCGATTTCGCCGTTGCTGTTGTCGACACCCGGTTTCGCTGCGCCATTGGCGGCTTTGCCGACGGCAGGTTCACCGCTGGCCTGTACCGATTGCCGGTCACGCAGGATGCGTGCGACGGCCTGGAGCATTTCGTCGTGGTCGAAAGGTTTGGCGATGTAATCCACCGCGCCCATCTTCATGGAGTCGACCGCCGAGCGCAGGCTGGCGTAGCTGGTCATGATCAGCACCGGCGTGCCCTGGCCGAGTTTGATCAACTCGGTGCCCGGCGCGCCAGGCAAACGCAGGTCGCTGACGATCAGGTCGAACGTGGGAATGGTGAAGCGTTCTTGTGCTTCCTGCACTGAACCGGCTTCGCTGACCTGGTACTGGTTACGTTCCAGCAGGCGGCGCAAGGCGGAGCGGATAATTGTTTCGTCTTCGACGATCAAAATGTGCGGCATTGATTCGATACTCTCGACGGTCTCAGTTCACAGCGGACGTCGCTTCGACATGACGCGGCAAGGTCACCCGGATACGGGTGCCGCGTTGGCTTTGAACATCAGCCGGGCTGTCGATGGTGATTTGTCCATAATGCTCTTCAACGATGGAATAGACCAGTGCAAGGCCCAGACCGGTGCCTTCGCCAGGATCCTTGGTGGTGAAGAAAGGTTCGAACAATCTGTCCATGATGCTCGATGGAATACCGCTGCCTTCGTCTTCCACGATCAGGTCGACCGTGTGTTCGCCGGCTTCGCTTTTTACCCGCACCGCGCTGCCGGGAGGCGAGGCGTCACGGGCGTTTGAGAGCAGGTTGATCAGTACCTGGGCGAGTCGCTGCGGATCGCCTTCGACCCAGTGATCGGGGTCGCACAGGTTGTAGAACTGCACTTCGAAATTGCGTCGGTTCAGGGCCAGCAAACCAATGGCGTCCTGGGCCACTTCGGCCAGACAGACGGGCTCGTCGTTGTGCTGATGACTGCCCGCGTGGGCAAAACTCATCAGCGACTGGACGATGCGCGATACGCGTTTGGTCTGTTCCAGAATCTGCCCGCTGATTTCCTTCAGCTCGCCATCGTCTTCGCGTTCTTCGCGCAGGTTCTGCGCCAGGCAAGCGATGCCGGTGATCGGGTTGCCGATTTCATGGGCCACGCCCGCAGCGAGGCGGCCGATACTGGCCAGGCGCTCGGAGTGCACCAGCTTGTCTTCGAGCATCTGCGTTTCTGTGAGGTCTTCCACCAGCAATACCAAACCACTGTTGCCCGGCGCGAGCGGTTCGTCGATCGCCGCTTTGTGCAGGTTCAGCCAGCGGGTCTGGCCATCAAGGGCCAGATGTTGCTTGTGCAAATGCTCGTCCGGCAGATTGATGAAGCCTTGCAGCAGCTCTTTCCACGGATCGGCGATGGTGCTCAGACGCGAACCGACCACGCGCTGCGCGGCGATTCCGGTCAGCTCCTCCATGGCTTTGTTCCACATGAGGATTTCCTGATCCTTGGCCAGCGAGCAAACGCCCATCGGCAATTCCTGCAGGGTCTGGCGGTGATAGCGGCGCAGGGCATCGAGTTCAGCGGCCAGGCCGGTCAGGCGCGAGTGGTAATCCTCGAGGCGGCTTTCGATGAAGTGAATGTCTTCGGTGACGTAGTTTTCACCGCCAGCCTTATAAGGCAGGAAGGTCTCGACCATGTCCTGCGCCACGCTCGGGCCCATCAGGCCGGAGAGGTTGGCTTCGATCCGGTCGCGCAAGCGGCGCAAGGCGTAAGGGCGGCGCTCGTCGAATGGCAGGTAAAGATCGCGCAGCGCTTGTTCAACTTCTTTCTGCGCAGCCTTGGCGCCCAAGGGTTTGGCCAGTTGCGTGGCGAATTCCTGAGGCGAGGCGGCGTGCAACTCCCGACGTTGCGGGCGACGCACGTTGTCCACGGCGCAAGCTTCGGCGGCGCTGGCTTCCTCGGGGCTGGCGTTGGTGAACAGCGAAATCAGGGTGAACATCAGCACGTTGGCGGCCAGCGAGGCGATTGCCGCCATGTGCCAGCTGGTATCGTCCAGCACGTAGATCATGTTCAGCAGCGGAATGTAGAAGCCTTGCAGGTTGCCGACCAGCGGCAACAGCATGGTCACCAGCCACACCAGAATCCCCGCCAGCAAACCGGCGATGAAGCCACGGCGGTTGGCGGTCGGCCAGTACAGGACGGACAGCACGCCCGGCAGGAACTGCAACGTCGCCACAAACGCGACGATGCCGAGGTTGGCCAGGTCCTGCTCTGCGCCCAGCAGCAGATAGAAACCGTAACCGGCCATGATGATCGCGACGATCAGCGCCCGACGTGTCCACTTCAACCAGCGGTAGATGTTGCCTTCGGCCGGTGGCTGATAAAGCGGCAGCACCAGGTGGTTCAGCGCCATCCCGGACAGGGCCAGGGTGGTGACGATGATCAGCCCGCTGGCGGCCGATAGCCCGCCGACATACGCCAGCAGCGCCAAGGCTTTGCTGTTGGCGGCGATACCGATGCCCAGCGTGAAGTATTCAGGATTGGTCGTGGCGCCCAGTTTCAGGCCCGCCCAGAGAATCAGCGGCACCGCGAGGCTCATCAACAGCAGGAACAACGGCAAGCCCCAACTCGCGCTGACCAGCGAGCGCGGGTTGAGGTTTTCGGTAAAGGTCATGTGGTACATGTGCGGCATCACAATCGCCGAGGCGAAGAACACCAGCAACAGCGTGCGCCACGGGCCTTCCTGCAAAGGCGTGTGCAACGCGGCGAGGGCGGTCTGGTTTTGCAGCAGCCACAGTTCCAGCTGTTGCGGGCCGTCGAACACGCCGTACAGCGCATACAAACCAACGCCGCCAATGGCGATCAGCTTGATCACCGACTCGAAGGCAATGGCAAACACCAGGCCTTCGTGTTTCTCGCGAGTGGCGATGTGGCGCGAGCCGAAGAAAATCGTGAACAGCGTAATCAGTGCGCAAAAGCTCAGGGCCACGCGATGTTGCACCGGTTCGCGGGTGAGGATGCCGATGGAGTCCGCCACGGCCTGAATCTGCAAGGCCAGCAACGGCAGCACGCCGATCAGCATGAAGATCGTGGTCAGTGCGCCGGCCCAGGTACTGCGGAAGCGGAACGCGAACAGGTCGGCCAGCGACGACAGTTGATACGTGCGAGTGATCTTCAGGATCGGATACAGCAACACCGGCGCGAGCAGAAATGCCCCGGAAACCCCAAGGTAGCTGGAGAGAAAGCCGTAGCCGTACTGATAGGCCAGGCCCACCGTGCCGTAAAACGCCCAGGCACTGGCGTAAACGCCCAGCGACAGGGTGTAAGTCAGGGGGTGGCGAATGATCGCCCGGGGGATCATGCCCCGTTCGCTGATCCAGGCGACGCCGAACAGCACCGCCAGGTACGCGGCGCTGATCAGGATCATCTGGGTCAGGCTAAAGCTCATCGGCATCTTTTTGGCTCTGCAGGATGAAGGTCACGACGATCAGAATCAGCCAGAGCAGATACGGGCGATACCAGGCGCCAGTGGCGTCGATCCACCAATCCATGATGGCCGGGGAAAACAGGTAAATCCCCACTACCAGGAGCAGGACCAAGCGATAGATGTACATCCCGGCCTCTCTTTTTTATGCGCGTGCCCGAAAACGTGCGGCGATGGTAACGGATGGGCGCGCCACTGCAAGTCTGATCACTGTAGTTGCGCTTCGGGCAGGTTGAGTGTGCGCGGGATCTTCAGCGCGTCCCAGTGGGCAATGCCCCAGTTCAGCACTTCCCGTGGTGTGGCGTACGCCAGTTCTGTGCCGGGATTTTGCCCGAGTGCGCGCAATGCGCGCAGCAACAACGGTGTTGCCTGGTCTTCGGTCAGCGGCGGCGAACGGTAGGACTTGCCGAGCTTGTTGCCGTCAGGCTGGGTAATCAGCGGGATGTGCAGATAGCGCGGTTGCGAAAAACCCAGCAGCTCTTGCAGGTAGAGCTGGCGTGGCGTGGAGTCCAGCAGGTCGGCGCCACGGACGATGTCGGTGATGCCTTGCCAGGCATCATCGAGCACCACCGCCAGTTGATAGGCATAGAGCCCGTCGCGGCGGCGGATCACGAAATCACCGACGTCGCGCCCCAGGTGTTGGCGGTACTCGCCCTGCACGCGGTCGATGAAGTGGTATTCCAGCTCAGGCACGCGCAGGCGAATGGCGGCATCTTCAGTGCCATGGCCTGCATTGCGACACAGACCCGGATAAATGCCGTGATACGGCTCCAGTTGTTTGCGCGAGCACGTGCAGGCGTAGGCCAGGCCGTGATTGAACAGGCGATTGAGCACTTCGGCGTAGGCATCGTGACGGTCGCTCTGTCGGACCATTTCGCCGTCCCACTCGAAACCGTAGCTTTCCAGCGCCTTGAGAATGGCCGCTTGGGCACCGGGTTCTTCCCGTGGCGGATCGAGGTCTTCCATGCGCATCAACCAGCGCCCGCCCACCGAGCGGGCATCGAGGTACGAGGCCAGCGCTGCGACCAGCGAACCGAAATGCAGATGGCCGCTTGGCGTGGGGGCGAAGCGTCCGATGTAGGCGGGGGCGGTCATAAAGGCGATGTTACTTTGTCAGGGATTGCGCAAATCACATTGTAGGAGCCGGCTTGCTGGCGATAGCGGTTTGTCAGTCAACATTTTTGTCGATTGATACGACGCCATCGCCAGCAAGCCGGCTCCTACAAATATTATGAAATTCAGAAACAAAAACGGAGCGTTCGCACGCTCCGTTCTTCGTTCAAGTCGCAATTACTTGCCGACTTGCTTTTCCTTGATTTCCGCCAGGGTCTTGCAGTCAACGCACATGTCGGCGGTAGGGCGTGCTTCCAGTCGCTTGACGCCGATCTCGACGCCGCAGGACTCGCACCAGCCATATTCTTCGTCTTCGATCAATTGCAGCGTCTTGTCGATCTTCTTGATCAACTTGCGCTCACGGTCACGGGCGCGCAATTCAAGGCTGAATTCTTCTTCCTGGCTGGCACGGTCTGCCGGGTCAGGGAAGTTGGCCGCCTCGTCTTTCATGTGATCAACCGTGCGGTCGACTTCCTGCATCAAGTCCTGTTTCCACTTGTTCAGGATCTTGGTGAAGTGAGCGCGCATGGGTTTGCCCATGTACTCCTCGCCCTTAACTTCTTTGTAGGGTTCGAAGCCGCTGATCGACTGATTTTGCTGCTTTGCTTGGGTGGGCATGAAATGGACCGCCTCTACTCTTGTAATCCATCTGCGCAGGATTGCTCCATCACCGACACCTGCCGGCCCTGCGGCTGCAAGCGGGCGAACTTACCAGATCAAATCGGGCCGCGCTACTCCCGGATGTCGAGGTAGTGGCCCGAAGGGCTTGCAAATGATTGCAAAGCCTTGACCGGTGGTGCTGGAGACCTGATCAATTAATGATTTTAGTCAAACCTTGCGCACTCGCATGGGTCGTTTGTGGCCAGGGTCTTAACGCGTCTGACCGCTTTAGGTTCTCGCTCGTTCCTGCGCTTGGGTAGAATCGGTTTTTTTACCCTGTTGAAGGAAGGCTAATGGCTCAGTCCTACAGTGCCCGCAGTCGCGCGATCGAACCGTTCCATGTCATGGCGCTGCTGGCGCGGGCCAATGAACTGCAAGCTGCCGGCCACGATGTGATCCACCTGGAAATCGGCGAACCGGATTTCACCACCGCCGAGCCGATCATCCAGGCCGGCCAGGCCGCGCTGACGGCGGGGAAAACCCGCTACACCGCCGCCCGTGGCATTCCCGAGCTGCGTGAGGCCATTTCCAGCTTCTATCAGCAGCGTTACGGTTTGAGCATCGATCCGCGGCGAATCCTCATCACCCCCGGCGGTTCCGGCGCGTTGCTGCTGGCCAGTGCGTTGCTGGTGGATCCGGGCAAACACTGGCTGCTGGCGGACCCGGGTTACCCCTGCAACCGGCATTTCCTGCGGTTGGTAGAAGGCGCGGCACAGCTTGTTCCTGTCGGTCCGGAGGTGCGTTACCAACTGACACCGGACTTGATCGATCGTCATTGGGATCACGACAGCGTCGGCGCGCTGGTGGCATCGCCGGCCAACCCGACCGGAACCCTCCTGACCCGCGATGAGCTGGCGGGCCTGTCGACCGCGATCAAGTCGCGGCATGGCCATCTGGTGGTGGACGAGATCTATCACGGCCTGACTTACGGCACCGATGCCACCAGCGTGCTGGAAGTCGATGACAGCGCCTTCGTGCTGAATAGTTTTTCAAAGTATTTCGGCATGACCGGCTGGCGACTCGGTTGGCTGGTGGCGCCGGAAGCGGCGGTCGGCGAACTGGAAAAACTCGCACAGAACCTCTACATCAGCGCCCCGAGCATGGCGCAGCATGCTGCACTGGCCTGTTTCGAGCCCGCGACCATCGCCATTCTTGAAGAGCGTCGCGCCGAGTTTGGTCGGCGCCGGGATTTCCTGCTGCCTGCATTGCGAGAGTTGGGTTTCGGCATCGCCGTTGAACCCGAAGGCGCGTTCTATTTGTATGCCGATATCAGCAAGTTCGGCGGCGATGCCTTCGCGTTCTGCCGACATTTCCTTGAAACCGAGCACGTGGCAATCACGCCGGGTCTCGACTTCGGGCGTTTTCAGGCCGGCCACCACGTGCGGTTTGCCTACACCCAAAGCCTTCCGCGTTTGCAGGAAGCGGTCGAACGAATCGCTCGCGGCTTGAAGAGCTGGCAAGGCTGATGCAGTTCAATCCTCACCTTGAAGAAGGTCGACTGATCCGACGTTACAAGCGTTTTCTCGCCGATATCGAAACCGTTCATGGCGAGTTGCTGACCATTCACTGCCCGAACACCGGTTCGATGCTCAATTGTCAGGTGGAAGGCGGGCAGGTCTGGTTCAGTCGCTCCAATGATCCCAAACGCAAATTACCCGGCACCTGGGAAATCGGCGAAACCCCTCAAGGGCGGTTGTTCTGCGTGAACACCGGGCGAGCCAACGGTTTGATTGAGGAAGCACTGCGGGCTGGCGTCATTACTGAGCTCAACGGCTTCAGCGAACTGAGGCGCGAAGTGGCTTACGGTCAGGAGAACAGCCGCATCGACTTTCGCCTCGATTACCCGAGCGGCCCGGCGTATGTGGAAGTCAAAAGTGTCACGTTGGGCTTCGATGGCTCATCGGTGGCGGCGTTTCCCGATGCGGTCACCCAGCGTGGTGCCAAGCATTTGCGGGAACTGGCGCATCTGGCGCGAGACGGGATTCGTGCGGTGCAGTTGTATTGCGTGAACCTCACCGGCATCGATGCCGTGCGTCCTGCTGAGGAAATCGATTCGGCCTACGCGGCCGCTTTGCGAGAAGCGGTGGCGTGCGGTGTTGAAGTCCTGGCTTACGGTGTGCGGTTGACCCACGAGGAAATGCGGGTCGAGCGGCGTCTGGAGGTGTTGCTCAACGGTTAGAGGCTGACCCAGATTCCTTGAGCGTCTTCGCGACATTCAATGGTGGTCAGGGATTGCCCGGCGCATGGGCCGGCGACGCACTCGCCGTCTTCGATCAGGAACAGTGCGCCGTGGGTGGCGCACTGGATCAGGCTGTTGCTGGAGTCGAGAAACCGGTCGGGTGTCCATTCGAGCCCGACGCCACGGTGTGGGCAACGGTTGATATAGACATAGACCTGACCGTTCCGGCGTACGGCGAATAGCTTCTCGCCGTCGATCTCGAAACCGCGGCTGCTGGATTCGGCCAGCTCAGCGCCTGCGCAAAGAAACTTCATGTCTATCCTCAAGTGCGGCGGCTCGTGACTGGATATGTCCGAGCTTGACGTTCAAATGCAAACAATTATCAAATGGCCGCTTCGCCCGTCGGGTGCAGGTGCCGGATGCCGAGGATACTTGGCCTGTCACTTCAATGCCTGGGAAAACCATTAAAGGAAGCTGTTTATGCGCCTGAGTACCCGCGTTGCTGCGCTCTGTGCCGGACTTCTCGTCAGCCACCATGCCGTAGCGGCCGAGTTGCCACAACGCTGGGTCAGCGCCGGTGGGGCCTTGTCGGAGTGGGTCAGCGCGCTCGGCGGCGAATCGAAACTGGTCGGTGTCGACACCACCAGCCAGCACCCGGAATCGCTCAAGGCGTTGCCGAGCATCGGTTATCAGCGGCAGCTGTCGGCGGAGGGCATCTTGAGCTTACGCCCGCAGATCCTGGTCGGCACCGAAGAAATGGGGCCGCCGCCGGTGATTTCGCAGATTCGCACGGCGGGGGTGCAAGTCGAACTGTTCTCGGCTCAGCCGGACCTGCCGACGTTGCACGCGAACTTGCAGCATTTGGGCAAACTGCTCGGCGCCGAGGACAAGGCTGCGCAACTGTTCCAGAGCTATCAACAGCAGCTCGATCAGCAAAAGGTTCGGGTCACCAATGCGCAGCTGACGCAGCCCTCACCGGGTGTGCTGGTGCTGCTCGGTCACGCGGGCGGCAAGCCACTTATCGCAGGCAAGGACACCGCCGCTGATTGGTTGATTCAAAAGGCTGGTGGGCACAACCTGGCGACGCACACCGGTTACAAACCTTTTTCCAATGAATCCTTGATCAGCCTGGACCCCGAGGTGCTGGTGTTTGCTGACCGCGCACTGAGCGGCGAGGCGGCGCGTGCGGCGCTGTTCAAGGAAAACCCTATTCTGTCTTCCACTCGCGCTGCCAAGGACGGACGAGTCATGGAGCTCGATCCAACGCTGCTGGTGGGTGGGCTAGGCCCGCGATTGCCCGAGGCATTGAAAAAGATCAGTGACGGTTTCTATCCCGGCACTGCTGCTCAATGACCGTCCTGGTAAAACCCCGGGCGTTGTTCATCGGCCTGAGCCTGCTGTGTTTGCTGGCGATCTGGCTGTCGTTGGCGCTCGGGCCGGTGAGCCTGCCCTTGCTCGATACCTTGCGTGCAGCGTTGCGCATGATCGGCCTGCCCTTTGCGCCTGACGGACTGGAGCAGGCCGAGCTGATCCTCGGGCAGATTCGCTTGCCGCGTACCTTGTTGGGATTGGCGGTGGGTGGTGTGCTGGCGTTGTCGGGTGTGGCGATGCAGGGCTTGTTTCGCAACCCATTGGCCGATCCGGGGTTAGTGGGGGTTTCCGGTGGCGCGGCATTGGGCGCGGCCATTGCAATTGTCGGTGGCTCGGCGTTTGGTGGATTGCCGGAATTCCTCGGGCCGTACCTTTTATCGCTGTGCGCGTTTCTCGGCGGGCTCGGCGTGACAGCGATGGTGTATCGACTGGGTCGGCGCAACGGGCAAACCGATGTCGCAACCATGCTGTTGGCGGGTCTCGCTTTGACGGCGCTGGCCGGCTCGATCGTGGGGTTGTTTACCTACCTGGCAGACGACACGACTTTGCGAACGCTGACCTTCTGGAATCTGGGCAGTCTGAACGGTGCCAGTTATTCGCGACTCTGGCCGTTACTGTTGATCAGTGCCGGCGTGGCGCTGTGGTTGCCGCGTCGCGCCAAGGCATTGAATGCGTTGTTGCTGGGCGAGTCGGAGGCTGGGCACCTGGGCATCGACGTCGAAAAGCTCAAGCGTGAGTTGGTGTTTTGCACGGCGTTGGGTGTCGGCGCGGCGGTGGCAGCGGCGGGGATGATCGGCTTTGTCGGGCTGGTGGTGCCGCATCTGGTGCGTCTGCTGGCCGGTCCCGATCATCGGGTGTTGCTGCCGGCCTCGGTGCTGGCGGGCGCCAGTCTCCTGTTGTTCGCGGATCTTGTGGCGCGACTGGCCTTGGCTCCGGCGGAGCTGCCGATCGGAATCGTCACCGCGATGATCGGTGCGCCGGTCTTTCTTTATCTATTGCTGCGAGGGCGTGCCTGATGTTGCGAACGCAAAATCTGCACATCCGTCGAGGCCGCAAGATTGTCCTGATGGATATTACGCTTGAACTCAAACCGGGAGAGGTCCTCGGCGTGCTGGGGCCTAACGGTGCGGGCAAAAGCACGTTGCTGGGCGCCTTGTGCGGCGAGTTGCAGGCTGATCATGCCAGCGTGTGGCTCGATGAGCGCGAGTTGCGTGACTGGACCGGCGCGCAACGAGCACAACGATTGGCGGTATTGCCACAAGTCTCGACCTTGAACTTCGCCTTTCGCGTCGAGGAAGTCGTCGGCATGGGACGCTTGCCGCACCAGACCGGTCGAGTCCGCGATGACGAAATCGTCGCCGCTGCGTTACAGGCCGCCGATGCCGGGCATTTGAGTGGTCGCAGCTATCTGGCGTTGTCCGGTGGCGAACGTCAGCGCGTGCATCTGGCGCGGGTGCTGGCGCAACTCTGGCCGGGCGAGGTGGGGCAAACGCTGTTGCTCGACGAGCCGACTTCGATGCTTGATCCGCTGCATCAACACACCACCTTGCAAGCGGTGCGCGAGTTCGCCGATCGTGGCGCGTCCGTGTTGGTGATCCTGCATGATCTGAATCTGGCGGCGCGCTATTGTGATCGCTTGTTGTTGCTCGAAGGCGGGCGCCCGGTCGCGCTCGATACCCCGGAGCACGTGTTGCGACCGGAACCGCTCAAGGCGGTATTCGGGCTGGACGTCTTGGTGCAACAGCACCCGGAGCGTGGGCATCCGCTGATCATTGCCCGCTGAGTCATTGATAGAGGGTGTGGGCATGCGTGTGATGGTGATTCTGGCGGTGCTGATGCTGAGTGCTTGTCAGCATGTTTCGACGCCGCCGGTCACCGGAGAGATTCGCGACTTGCGCAGTGGTCAGACGCTGACGGCGCAGGAGCTGCTGGCGCGTCTGACCAAGCCGTCGCGATTGATCGTGGGGGAGCAGCATGACAATCGCGATCACCATGAACTGCAACGCTGGTTATTGCAGGCGCTGGGAGAGCGGCGCCCACAAGGCAGTCTGCTGCTGGAAATGCTCACACCGGATCAACAGTTGCGCGTCGATGACGTTCGCCACGCCTCGACGCTGCCCTCGGACTTGCCTGGTGCATTAGCCTGGCAACCTGGCTGGGACTGGAATTTGTATGGGCCGATCGTTCGTTTCGCCTTGGCCCGACCGTATCCGCTGCTGGCCGCCAATCTGGACACAGTCGAGGTGCGTGCTTTTTACGCCCGGCCGCCGACATTAAGCGGCGCTCGCTCCAATGCCACGTCGGTCAAGGATGAGTTACTGGCACAGATCAGCGGTTCCCATTGCGGCCTGCTGCCCGAATCGCAAATGCCGGCGATGCTCGCCGTCCAGCAGCAACGTGACCGGCGCATGGCCGAGCGGCTGTTGGCTGCACCCACCCCTTCATTGCTGTTCGCCGGCGCTTACCACGCGCGAAAGGATGTCGGCGTGCCGATCCATGCGCTTGATCTGGGAGCGCCCGAAGCGCCCGTGGTTTTAATGCTGGCGCAGCAGGGCGGCGAAGTCACGGCGGCGATGGCCGATTACGTCTGGTACACGCCTGCCATGCCGACGCCGGATTACTGTGCAGAGATGCGCAAGGGCCAGCCAAAATAAAACCCCTAAGCCACGGCAAAACCGATCCCTTGTAGGAGCCGGCTTGCTGGCGATAGCGGTGGGTCAGTCACTAAATGCGTTGACTGATACACCGCCATCGCCAGCAAGCCGGCTCCTACAGGTGATCGGTTTTGCCAGGGGACTTTTGCGCAGGCAAAAAAAGACCCGGCAAGAGCCGGGTCAAATAACCGTGATTAGCCTGATGAGGAGATATCTGAGAGTCCGAACCAAGGGCTTTTCAAATATCGACCAGTCTCGCGACCAGTTGTGATAATCATATCGATTCTCATTACCAAGTCAACCGCTGATTTTTCATTTCCTCGTAAATTGTCAGTTGCCTGGCGAGAAGCCCCGTAATCATTGGGCTTCAGACTATGTTCCTGATGAGCTCAACTGCGTGACCTGTTTGTTCAGCAGGTCAATGCCTCGGTCCACGCTCTCGATCAGGCTATGGGCGATCTTCGGATTGCTTTGAGTGAGGCAGGGAAACTCTGCTTCGCTCCGTTCAATTCTTGTGGCGTGACGAGATCGCTTCCAACTGTTTATTCAGGGCTTCCTTGCGCTCGGCGGGGATGTCGTTCCAATGCACATCCATCAGCGCGCCTTCGATCGCATATAACAACACCTTGGATGCCCGGAACCCGCGCGTGCGCACAGCCCGATAGGCATCCACCGCCCCCAGGCGACGCAAGTCCGAGGCGCTGTGGATGCCCACGGCATGCAGCCACTGCGCCGATGTCTTGCCAAGATTCTTCAGGTGCTGCAGTTCATCATTCATCAAGCCTCCTTGCGACGGCCGAACGGTGCGTGGGCAAGCTTCTGAGGAGTGTAGCCATCAGTAGGAAAAGCGTGATTGTTTGGTCGGTTTCGGAGCAAATGCTTCTAAGAAGCGACTCCGATGTGCAGCGTAAAAATACGCGAGCAAGGTAGGAAAGGGCGGAAGGGCGTCAAGTTCTCAAGCTGAAAACACCCACAGTCCAGCGCAAGGCGGGGACGCCAAGGCTGAGCACTGGACATGTCAGTTATCGGTCGTTTTTAACGGGTTCGATAACGCAGGCGTGTACCGAAATTCATCGACATCAGAATTTCGTCGGCACTCAGCTCTCGCGGAAAGTAGGCGCCGGAAATCTGCGCGTGGGCCAGGCTTGCGCCTTCCAGGTTTGAGTTGCTGAAATCGATGCCGCGCAAGTCGGCGGAGCGGAAGTAAGCATCGGTAAAGTCGATACCGTCGGCATTCAGTTCACGCAGGTCCAGGCCTCGGAAGTCACCACCGACCATGTCGATAGGTCCGTCTTTTGGACGTTCGTTGTTGAAACCTGTGATGTCGTCTTTGTGCAGTAAGGCATACAGCGGGGTGTCGAGAAGTTTCGGCTGGCTCATGTCACATCACCTGTTGGTTTTATGACGCCAGTATAGTGCCACTATTTGACAGTCGTGAAGCCGGCGAAGGCTCCACGGCTGAAATACTTTCTTACAGGCCCGGCAGGCGTTGGCGAATTTGCGCAACGACGGTGTCGAGGGTCCCGCTTTCATTGGTCTGCACGCGTTTGCTGCACAGAATCTCTTCTGGCGTCAGGGCTTCACGATTGGCTTGCTGCGCTTCGATAACGACCAGGTTGGCGTCGGATGGATCCTTTTTGTCTGCCTGACGCAGGGCCAGCCAGCTTTCGATCACCGCTTGTGGCGCGTTGCAATCAAGGATCAGGAACGGCGCGCCGGTGGCTTCGGCAATTTTCGCCGCGCCGTCGCGCTGGTCGCGCTTGAGGTAAGTGGCATCGACCACCACCGGGAAACCGGCGCGCAGGATTACTGCGGCGATTTCATGCAGGCGGGAGTAGGTTGCGGCGCTGGCGTCGGCGCTATAAATGCCGGCTTGCGGATCGTTGGCGACAGTTTGTTCGCCGAACAGGCGTTTGCGCTCGACGTCGGAGCGCAGGCGAATTGCGCCCAGCGCTTCCACCAGGCGCATGGCCACGTGGCTTTTGCCAACAGCGGAAACGCCGTGGGTGATGGCCATGAAGCGCGAAGGAATGGTGCTGTAGCTTTCCGCCAGGTTTGCATAGTTGCGGTACTGGCGCAGGGTCGTGGCGCGCTGCACCGGGTCGGCCTCGGCCGGCATGCTGAACAGGCTGACCTTGGCGCGAACCAGCGCACGGTAGGCTTTATAGAAGTTCAGCAGTTCCAGGCCCTGGTAATCGCCGGTCAACTCCAGGTATTGGCTGATAAAGCGACGGGCCAGGCTCTTCAGGCCACGGTCTTCAAGGTCCATCGCCAGGAAGCCGGTGTCGGCATAGACGTCGGTGAAGCGGAACGGCTCGTTGAATTCGATGCAGTCGAAGATCACGACCTTGCCATCGATCACGGTGGCGTTGCCCAGGTGGATATCACCGTGGCACTCGCGGATGAACCCCTCGGCCTTACGCTGGGCAAACAGTGGCTTGAGGCGTTCGAAGCTGCTTTCGGCCCAGGCTTGCAAGGCATCGAGTTGCAGCAGGTCCGCCTTGTCACTCAGGAACGGGCGGATCTGCTCGAAGTTCTGCCGCACCGGCGCCATGACGCTGTCCGGCGTGCCGGCTTCGTGTTCCGCAGGCACTTTTGGCGCGGTGAGGTGGAATTGCGCAATCTGTGCGGCCATCTCGTCGATGTGCGCGGTGGTCAATTCGCCGTTGGCTTGCAGTGTGCTGAGCAGTTGGCTCTGTGGGAACTGACGCATTTTCAGCGCATATTCGATGACCGGGCCGTCGCCGCCCAGTTGTGGCGCTTCGGCGCTGCCGGTAATTGGCAACACTTCGAGATACAAATCATTGGTCAGGCGCTGGTTCAGGCGCAGTTCCTCACCACAGAAATGCTCGCGGGCATCGAGGCTGGTGAAGTCGAGGAAGCCGAAGTTGACTGGCTTCTTCACTTTATAAGCGAAAGCACCTGTGAGAATGACCCAGGAGATGTGGGTTTCGATGAGCTGAAACCCGTCTACCGGATGCGGGTAAAGGGCCGGGTTTTGCAGGGCGGCGATCAGGGACTGGCTCACAGGCGTTCCTTCAGAGTCTGGGAAAATTCACGGCCGCCATTATGGCCGCAAGTCCGCCCGACGCAAACCTCGGCGGGCTCCTGTTGAGTATGAATAAAGTGCGTATAATCCGGCGCCATGACTCGTACTCGATCCCCCCGTACCCCCAAAAAACCACCTTCCAGGGGCCTGCGCCCTTGGCTGGGCTGGGCCCTTAAACTCAGTCTGGTCGGCCTTGTGGTGCTCGCCGGGTTTGCGGTTTACCTCGACGCTATTGTTCAGGAGAAGTTCTCCGGCAAGCGCTGGACTATCCCGGCCAAGGTATATGCGCGCCCGCTCGAGCTGTTCACCGGCCAGAAGCTGAGCAAGGAAGACTTCCTCACCGAGCTCGACGCCCTGGGCTATCGCCGCGAAAGCGTGAGCAACGGCCCCGGCGCAGCAGCGGTCAACGGCAACACCGTTGACTTGAATACCCGTGGTTTCCAGTTCTATGAAGGCATGGAGAGCGCCCAGCCCGTACGCGTGCGATTCTCCGGCGACTACGTGGCCGAACTTTCGGCGACCAACGGTTCGAAGCTTTCTGTGGTGCGGCTGGAACCGCTGCTGATCGGCGGGATTTATCCGAAGAATCTCGAAGACCGCATTCTGATCAACATCGATCAGGTGCCGCCGTATCTGCTGGAAACCCTGGTCGCTGTAGAAGACCGGGACTTCTATAGCCACTGGGGCGTGTCGCCGAAGTCGATTGTCCGCGCCATCTGGGTCAACACCTCTGGCGGCAAGATGACCCAGGGCGGTAGTACCCTGACGCAACAGTTGGTCAAGAACTTCTACCTGACCAGCGAACGCAGCCTGAGCCGCAAACTCACCGAAGCCATGATGGCGATGCTGCTTGAGCTGCATTACGACAAGCGGGAGATTCTTGAGGCTTACCTCAATGAAGTGTTCGTCGGTCAGGATGGCCAGCGCGCGGTGCACGGTTTCGGCCTCGCCAGCCAGTTCTTCTTCGGGCAGCCGTTGTCCGAGCTGAAACTGCATCAAGTCGCGATGCTGGTGGGCATGGTCAAGGGACCGTCCTATTACAACCCGCGTCGCAATCCGGAACGGGCGCTCGAGCGGCGCAACCTGGTGCTCGATGTGCTTGAGCAGCAAGGCGTCGCCTCCGCCGAGCAGGTCGCTGCGGCGAAGAAAATGCCTTTGGGCGTGACGACGCGCGGCAAACTGGCCGACAGTTCGTTCCCAGGGTTTCTCGATCTGGTTAAACGTCAACTGCGCGAAGACTATCGCGACGAAGACTTGACCGAAGAAGGCCTGCGGATCTTCACCAGTTTTGATCCTATTTTGCAGATGAAAGCTGAGGCGTCGGTCAACGATACGTTCAAGCGCTTGTCCGGCCGTAAAGGTTCCGATGACGTTGAAGCAGCGATGGTGGTGACCAACCCGGAAACCGGTGAGGTCCAGGCCATGATCGGCAGTCGCCAGGCGAGCTTCGCCGGGTTCAACCGGGCGCTGGATGCTGTGCGACCGATCGGTTCGTTGATCAAGCCGGCGGTTTATCTGACAGCCCTTGAGAAACCTAGCCAGTACACGTTGACCAGTTGGCTGTCAGACGAATCCTTCTCGGTAAAAGGCGCGGACGGGCAGGTCTGGAAACCGCAAAACTATGATCGCCGCTCCCATGGCACTGTTTTCCTTTATCAGGGCCTGGCGCACTCCTACAACCTGTCGACCGCGCGGCTCGGGTTGGCGGTGGGCGTGCCGAATGTCTTGAAGACGTTGGCGCGCCTGGGGGTGAGTCGCGAGTTTCCGGCATTCCCGTCGATGCTGCTGGGTGCCGGCGGCATGACCCCGATCGAAGTGGCGACCATGTACCAGACTCTCGCCAATGGTGGCTTCAATACGCCGATGCGCGGGATTCGTAGCGTGCTGACGGCGGAAGGCGAACCGCTAAAGCGGTATCCGTTCCAGATTCAGCAGCGTTTCGATCCGGCGTCCATTTACCTGATCCAGAGTGCCATGCAGCGGGTCATGCGCGAAGGCACCGGCAGTTCGGTTTACAACGTGTTACCGAAAACCCTGACGCTGGCCGGCAAGACCGGTACCAGTAACGATTCGCGAGACAGCTGGTTCGCCGGTTTCAGTCAGGACTTGCTGGCGGTGGTGTGGCTGGGGCGCGATGACAACGGCAAGACACCGTTTACCGGTGCCACTGGCGCGTTGCAGGTCTGGACCAGTTTCATGCGCAAGGCCGATCCGTTGCCGCTGGACATGCCGCAGCCGGATAATGTGGTTCAGGCCTGGGTCGATTCACATACCGGACAAGGCTCTGATGCCAACTGCCCAGGCGCCGTGCAGATGCCGTATATTCGCGGCAGCGAACCGCCTCCCGGCGCTGCTTGTGGTGGCGAAAGCCCTATTAACGGTGAAACGGTGATGGATTGGGTCAAGGGCTGGATGAATTAAGCAAAGAGGGTTTCAAGTGAACAAATGGTTGATTCCAGCGGTTGCCGCCGTGGCTTTGCTCAGCGGTTGCTCCAGCGTACAGCGTGGTTCGATTCCGGTTGTGGATTCCGGCAGTGCCGTTTCCAACAGTGAACGTGTTTCGGCCAATGGCGGTTTTCGTCAAACGACGGTTAAACGTCCTGTGCAATCCCAGGCCCAGGCGATCCCGCAAGGTGACACCGGCGTCGTGGTGATGGTGCCGGGTGGCGGTGCAGTTGCATCGGCACCGATCAGCACTTCGCCGATTACGCCAGGCCCGATCACTTCGGGTCCGATCGACACTTCGCCAGTCCAGTCGGCCCCGATCAATCAGGGCAGCTACAGCATGCCATCGACACCGAGCGGGATTCCTTCGTCGAGCGCCGGTGGTCTGTCAGCTGATGAACAGCTGGACGGTCCGGTATTGGCGCTGTTGACCACTGCTCAGCAGCAACAGGCTGGCGGTGACCTCAACGGTGCTTCTTCCAGTCTGGAGCGCGCCCAGCGTGTTGCACCGCGTGAGCCGCAAGTGCTTTATCGTCTGGCGCAGGTTCGCATGGCTCAAGGTGATGCGGCACAAGCCGAGCAGTTCGCTCGTCGTGGTCTGACCCTCGCCAATGGGCGTCCGGCACTTCAGGCCAGTCTGTGGGAATTGATCGGTCAGGCACGTGATAAGCAGGGTGATTCCGCTGGCGCTACACTGGCCCGTCAGAAGGCCAAGGTTTCGCTGTGATGGACGCACGCTTTCCGAAAATTGCCGAGCAGCTGCTGTTGATCGAGCGTGAACTGCGTGTTCAGGGGTGGTGGGACGAGGTCTCGCCCTCTACTGAAGCACTGTCCAGTGTCGAGCCGTTCTCGGTCGATACGCTGGATTTCGAGCAGTGGCTGCAATGGATCTTCCTGCCGCGCATGAAAGCGATCCTCGAGCAGGATTTGCCGTTGCCCAATGCCTCGGGCATTCAGGAGATGGCGGAAATGGTCTTCGCCAGTCGCAATGTCCAGGGCAAGGATCGGCAGTTGCAGGTGCTGCTCAAAGAGTTCGACCAACTGATCACCGCCTCCCGCTGACCCCGATCACCTGTAGGAGCGAGCTTGCTCGCGAAAAACGAAATGGCGACGCGTTTTTTTAGATCGAGCGTGTAATCGTTCGCGTCCATCGCGAGCAAGCTCGGCTCCTACAGGCAGTTTTCAGCGATCTGTCTTTGTGCTTCAGCAGTCCGTTCCTGACGTTGCTCGTCGGTCAGGCGGCGCATCTCACCCTCGACATCCTCCCGTATCCGCGGATTGTTCTGCAGTTGAGCCAGGTTCGTCCGCGCCTGCTCGCAGAATACCTTTAGCTGCGCTTGCTGCTCGGCGACCTGTTTTTTAACGGTCTTATCGATGGCCTGTTGATCGCCAATGGCGTTACTGCGGGGCAGCGTAGCCGGCTTGTTTGCAGGGGAGGGCGTGACCACGGTCGTGGCTTGCCGGCCCTCGGGCGGTTGCGCATCGAAGTGGGTAACGCCTTGTTCATCGACCCACGTGTAAATCTGAGCGGCCATGCACATAGGGCTGATGGCGATCAGCAGGCTGGCGGTCAGGAAAAACGTTCGCATGCCATTTCCTTGTATTGGGTTGCGCAATTGAAGCTAACACAGTTGCTGTTTAGCGGTTTTTTCTTGCTTTCTCATGTGCTTACTTCAATAAAGCACATTGACGACTTGACTTGCAGGGGACGAAACAGAAGAATCCAAAGTCCGCTGTAGAGGGACTGCCAGAAGCAGACCCACTCGGCAGATCATGAGGCGCACATCCGCGCCGACCTGTTACACCCGCAACGCGTTACCTCGCGCTGGGTGGGAAAGCCCCGCAACACTTGGGACGATCCCAATACTTGCTCAGTCAGTGCTGACGTAGTCGGCGACCACCGTCGCTCATGCTCTGCCGAGAAGTAAACCTATTAAGACCCGTCCTCTTGTATGTGGGCGGTATTCTGGCGTTTTAGAGGTGAACAACGTGGAGCTTTTATCTGGCGGTGAGATGCTCGTCCGCTTTTTGCGTGACGAAGGCGTCAAGTACATCTACGGGTACCCGGGTGGTGCTCTTCTTCATGTTTACGATGCCCTGTTCAAAGAACCGGAAGTGACCCACATCCTGGTTCGTCACGAACAGGCTGCGACCCATATGGCTGACGGCTACGCCCGTGCCACCGGTAAAGCCGGTGTGGTACTGGTGACCTCCGGCCCGGGCGCAACCAACGCCATTACCGGTATTGCCACGGCCTACATGGACTCCATTCCGATGGTGGTCATTTCCGGCCAGGTGCCTAGCAACATGGTTGGCACCGATGCGTTCCAGGAAACCGACATGATCGGTATCTCCCGGCCGATCGTGAAGCACAGCTTCATGATCAAGCACGCGTCGGAAATCCCGGAAGTCATGAAGAAAGCGTTCTACCTGGCGCAATCCGGTCGTCCTGGTCCGGTCGTTGTCGATATCCCGAAAGACATGACCAACCCGGCCGAGAAGTTCGAATACATCTTCCCGAAAAAAGCCAAGCTGCGTTCCTACAGCCCGGCCGTTCGCGGTCACTCCGGACAAATCCGCAAGGCAGCCGAAATGCTCCTGGCGGCCAAGCGCCCTGTGATGTACGCAGGCGGCGGTGTGATTCTCGGTGGTGGCTCCGCGCCGCTGACCGAGTTGGCGAAGATGCTCAACCTGCCAGTGACCAATACCCTGATGGGTCTGGGTGCCTACCCTGGCACCGACCGTCAGTTCATCGGCATGCTCGGCATGCACGGCAGCTACACCGCCAACCTGGCGATGCACCATGCTGACGTGATCCTCGCAGTCGGCGCACGCTTCGACGATCGTGTCATCAACGGCGCGTCGAAGTTCTGCCCGAATGCCAAGATCATTCACATCGACATCGACCCGGCTTCGATCTCCAAGACCATCAAGGCCGACGTGCCGATCGTTGGTCCGGTGGAAAGCGTCCTGACCGAAATGGTCGCGATCCTCAAGGAAATCGGCGAGACCCCGAACAAGGAGTCCGTTGCCAGTTGGTGGAAGCAAGTTGATGAGTGGCGCGGTGATCGCGGCCTGTTCCCTTACGACAAGGGCGACGGCAGTGTCATCAAGCCGCAGACCGTGATCGAAACCCTGTGCGAAGTGACCAAGGGCGATGCCTTTGTTGCCTCCGACGTGGGTCAGCACCAAATGTTCGCGGCGCAGTACTACAAGTTCAACAAGCCGAACCGCTGGATCAACTCCGGTGGCCTGGGCACCATGGGCTTCGGTTTCCCGGCGGCCATGGGTATCAAGTTGAGCTTTCCGGATGCCGACGTCGCCTGCGTAACGGGCGAGGGCAGTATCCAGATGAACATTCAGGAACTGTCCACCTGTCTGCAATATGGTTTGCCGGTCAAAATCGTCATCCTGAACAACGGCGTTCTGGGTATGGTTCGTCAGTGGCAGGACATGAGCTACGGTAGCCGTCACTCGCACTCCTACATGGAATCGTTGCCTGACTTCGTCAAGCTGGCAGAGGCCTATGGCCATGTCGGCGTGCGCATCACCGACTCGAAAGACTTGAAGTCGAAGATGGAAGAAGCATTCGCCATGAAGGATCGCCTGGTGGTCATCGATATTGCTGTCGACACCAGCGAGCACGTCTACCCGATGCAGATCAAAGACGGCTCCATGCGCGATATGTGGCTGAGCAAGACGGAGCGTACTTAATCATGCGGCACATTATTTCCTTGCTTCTGGAAAACGAACCCGGTGCTCTGTCGCGTGTAGTCGGCCTGTTCTCGCAGCGCAACTACAACATCGAAAGCCTGACCGTGGCGCCAACCGAAGACCCGACTTTGTCGCGTCTGACGCTGACCACCGTTGGTCACGATGAGATCATCGAGCAGATCACCAAGAACCTGAACAAGCTGATCGAAGTGGTCAAACTGGTCGACCTGTCGGAAAGTGCTCACATCGAGCGCGAACTGATGCTGGTCAAGGTCAAGGCCACCGGCGCCCAGCGCGCCGAGATCAAGCGCACCACCGATATTTACCGTGGGCAGATCGTCGATGTCAGCGCTAGCGTGTATACCGTTCAATTGACCGGTACCAGCGACAAGCTCGACAGCTTCATTCAGTCCATCGGCACCGCGTCGATCCTGGAAACCGTCCGCAGCGGCGTAACCGGTATTGCTCGCGGCGACAAAGTACTCAGCATCTAAACCAAATTAGCGAATGGCCTGAACGGCCTGGATATATAGGGGAAATTCATGAAAGTTTTCTACGATAAAGACTGCGACCTGTCGATCATCCAGGGCAAGAAAGTTGCCATCATCGGTTACGGTTCCCAAGGCCACGCTCAAGCGTGCAACCTGAAAGACTCCGGCGTTGACGTCACTGTTGGCCTGCGTAAAGGTTCGGCGACCGTTGCCAAAGCCGAAGCTCACGGCCTGAAAGTGACCGACGTTGCTTCCGCTGTTGCGGCTGCCGACCTGGTCATGATCCTGACCCCGGACGAGTTCCAGTCCTCCCTGTACAAAAACGAAATCGAGCCGAACATCAAGAAAGGCGCCACCCTGGCCTTCTCCCACGGCTTCGCGATCCACTACAACCAGGTTGTTCCGCGCGCAGACCTCGACGTGATCATGATCGCGCCGAAAGCACCGGGCCACACCGTGCGTTCCGAGTTCGTCAAAGGCGGCGGTATCCCTGACCTGATCGCTATCTATCAGGATGCTTCCGGCAACGCCAAAAACGTTGCGCTGTCCTACGCTGCCGGCGTTGGTGGCGGTCGTACCGGTATCATCGAAACCACTTTCAAGGACGAGACCGAAACCGACCTGTTCGGCGAACAAGCCGTTCTGTGCGGTGGTACCGTTGAACTGGTCAAAGCCGGTTTCGAAACCCTGGTTGAAGCTGGCTACGCGCCAGAAATGGCCTACTTCGAATGCCTGCACGAACTGAAACTGATCGTTGACCTCATGTACGAAGGCGGTATCGCCAACATGAACTACTCGATCTCCAACAACGCTGAATACGGCGAGTACGTGACTGGTCCGGAAGTGATCAACGCCGAATCCCGTCAGGCCATGCGCAACGCCCTGAAACGTATTCAGGACGGCGAATACGCCAAGATGTTCATCAGCGAAGGCGCAACCGGCTATCCTTCGATGACCGCCAAGCGTCGTAACAACGCCGCTCACGGTATCGAAATCATCGGCGAGCAACTGCGCTCCATGATGCCGTGGATCGGTGCCAACAAGATCGTCGACAAAGCCAAAAACTAAGTCGCACACTTGTACGGAAAACGCGGCCTAGGCCGCGTTTTTTCGTTTAGGAGGCCGGTTCTGGTATAAAGCTGCATCGTTTGTGGCCGAACCGTCGTCCCAGACACCTGTCGAAACTTTCCACCCCGTTGCAAGGTAATGTCCATGAGCGAACGTCCCGAAGAGCCAAACCAGGCTTCTGACGCCGAAAGCCTGCTGCCCATCGATGAACACGTCGAAGAAGGGCATGACGCTGAAGGCCGTAAAGTCCGGCATCGTGGTATCTATCTTCTGCCGAATCTGTTCACCACTGCGAACCTGTTCGCAGGGTTCTATTCCATCATCAATTCAATGAGTGCCCAGAGTGCCTTGAGTGCAGGTGATGCGATTGGCGCGAGCAAGTATTTTGCGTTTGCCGCGATCGCCATTTTTGTCGCCATGGTGCTCGACGGTCTCGACGGTCGTGTTGCCCGTATGACCAACACCCAGAGTGCTTTCGGTGCCGAGTACGACTCGCTGTCCGATATGGTCGCCTTCGGTGTCGCGCCGGCACTGCTGGCATTTGGCTGGGCCTTGGGCGATATGGGCAAGGTCGGCTGGATGGTCGCCTTCATTTATGTCGCTGGCGCTGCGTTGCGCCTGGCACGCTTCAACACTCAGGTGGGCACCGCCGACAAGCGCTACTTCATCGGCCTGGCCAGTCCGGCTGCGGCGGGTGTAGTTGCGGGTATTGTCTGGGCGTTCAGCGATTACGGCATTCAGGGCTCCAAGATGTCTTTCCTGGTTGCGCTGATGGTTGCGGCCGCCGGCATGCTGATGGTCAGCAACATCAAGTACAACAGCTTCAAGGAGCTGGACCTGAAAGGACGTGTACCTTTCGTGGCGATCCTGGCCGTGGTGCTGGTGTTTGCCGTCGTGTTCAGTGATCCGCCGCGCATCCTGCTGCTGGTTTTCCTCGCCTATGCAGCGTCTGGCCCGGTTCAATACCTGTTACGTCTTCGTCGGCACAAAAGCGTGTAATTTCCCTCATACTCCGCAGTCTATTGGTGCATCTGTCCTCCAATGCTGCGGAGTTGCCATGCTGATCAAAGTCCCCAAGTCATCCGACTGCCATGAGTCGGATGTCACGCCTGAATCCCTCTATCTATCTCGTCGTAATGTCTTGGGTGCCGCCGTTGCGGGCTTGGCTGTGAGCAGCTTGCCGCGTTGGGCCAGTGCTGAAGATGCTGCGCGATACGCGGATGTCGAGGCGGGCAGCGCGCCATCCTGGTTTGCCGAAAAACTTCCTTCTACCAAGTGGGGGGCGGTCACCGTCAA
Source organism: Pseudomonas sp. GM60 (assembly GCF_000282415.1). NCBI lineage: Bacteria > Pseudomonadati > Pseudomonadota > Gammaproteobacteria > Pseudomonadales > Pseudomonadaceae > Pseudomonas > Pseudomonas sp. GM60. The sequence goes on along the minus strand of NZ_AKJI01000107.1, from coordinate 1,511 downwards.
GGATGAGGCGATCACGCCGTTCAAGGACGCGACCCACTACAACAACTTCTATGAGTTCGGTACCGACAAGGGTGATCCGGCCGCCAACGCCGGTTCTCTGAAAACCGAACCGTGGAGCGTGGTGGTGGACGGGGAGGTGGGTAAGCCGGGGCGATATGCGCTGGAGGACTTCATGAAGCCTTATCAGCTGGAGGAGCGTATCTATCGTCTTCGCTGTGTAGAGGCCTGGTCGATGGTCATTCCATGGATCGGATTTCCCATCTCTGCGTTGCTCAATGTTGTTGAGCTAACCTCCAAGGCAAAATTCATTCGCTTCGAAACGCTGCAGGACCCTAAGACCATGCCAGGGCAGCGCTCTGGTTTTGCCCTGATCGACTGGCCCTATGTAGAAGGGCTGCGTCTGGACGAGGCGATGAATCCGTTGGCGATTCTTGCAGTGGGCATGTACGGGCGTGAGCTGCCTAACCAGAACGGCGCACCTCTGCGCCTGGTGGTGCCGTGGAAGTACGGCTTCAAGAGCATCAAATCCATCGTGCGGATCAGCCTGGTCAGCGAGCAGCCGAAAACCACCTGGCAGAGCATTGCTGCGGACGAGTACGGCTTCTATGCCAACGTGAATCCGGCAGTCGATCATCCGCGCTGGACTCAGGCTCGGGAGCGGCGGCTGCCAAGCGGTCTGTTCAAGCCCAATGTGCGTGATACGCAGATGTTCAACGGCTACTCGGACGAAGTTGCTTCTCTATATACAGGGCTCGATCTGCGGAAGAACTACTGATGCGATATCCGTTCTGGCGAGTGAGTGTCTTCATCGCTGCTGCGGTGTGGCCGCTGCTTTGGCTCTATCAGGCTTGGGCGGATGTGCTGGGGCCGGATCCCGGCAAGGTGCTGGTTGATCGGTTGGGGTTGGGGGCGCTTGTACTGCTGCTTATTACATTGAGTTTCACGCCGTTGCTGAAGCTCACTGGTTGGGCGGGGTGGATTGCTGTCCGAAGGCAGCTGGGTTTGTGGTGCTTCGCTTATGTAGTGCTCCATCTGAGTGGCTATATAGCGTTCATTCTTGGCTTTGATTGGTCGCAGCTGGGTGTCGAGTTGCGCAAGCGGCCGTACATTATTGTCGGTGTGCTGGGGTTCCTTTGTTTGCTGGCGTTGGCGATAACCTCCAACCGCTACAGTCAGCGTCGGTTGGGGGCTGGCTGGAAGAAGCTGCATCGACTGGCTTATGGAGTTCTCGGTCTTGGCTTGCTGCATATGTTGTGGATCGTGCGTGCCGATCTGAAGGAGTGGGCGGTCTATGCCTCTATAGGCGCACTGCTATTGGTGTTGCGGTTACCGCCTGTCGCTCGTCGAATCCCGCGTTTAATAGCTAAAAAGACACCTTCTGCAAGAAAAGCATAATTAGGTGTTGACGGCAGATTCTGGAAGTCTATAATTCGCCCCACTTCCGGCGCAGTCGAAACGGAAAACTCCTTGGTAAACAAAGAGTTACGCAGTTTTCGACAGCGAGTTGCTTC
>NZ_AKJI01000106.1:0-9292 GCF_000282415.1 Pseudomonas sp. GM60 | reverse complement strand
AGCCCTTGGTTACTTGGGGCTCTTCCAAGTGACTCGCCGTAAGGGCGAAACCAATAGCCGCCATCACCGCAGCAACGGATATACCCCCCATCCAATCCAAAAAATCACAATTAAACAGCATGACTACGGTCAGATACCGGGTTTTTTCTGGGTCTGTCATCCGTGCAAAAAAAAGAGCCTCAGGGCTCTTTGATGGGGAAAAAGTAGAGCCCTTGAGGCTCAAGATGCACGTGAAACAGGCGGTGAGCTTGGTAGGGGTTCAGATCACTCACCACCTACGCAACCGCTCGAGTTGAGCAAACAAACGGCTGCGTAGAATCATCGTAGGAAGATGGAGTTTGGCACTCAAGTACCGCTAGTCGCGTCCCGGCCAGCCCGCACGACGCAAGGCGTTGAGCAGTGTTTCGGCGTCCAGCCCCGGCACCGTATGGCCATTGCCCTCGGCGGTGTCGCAGGCCAGCAGGGCGTTGATGATTGCTTCTTCCACTGCTTCGGTAGCGGCAAGGAACAACTCGCTGATGTGGTCGTTGTTGACCATGCTCAGGTTATCGGTTGTCGGCGCCTTCTTGCTCTCATAAGCAGCGGGTGGCACATCGTTGCCGGTCGCAAAGGCAATGAAGATATCGCCGCTGTGGTCTTCGTTACCGCCACCGGTTCGCGCCAGACCGAGGCTGGCGCGCTGGGCGAGGCGGGTGCATTGATGTGGCAGCAACGGTGCATCGGTGGCCAGGCACACCACAATCGAACCCATGCCCGGATGCGGCAACGATGCCTTGAGGAATGGCGAGTCAGCCTTTTCCATGTAGCGCCCGACCGGGTAACCGTCGACGCGTAATTCGTTACGGATGCCGTGGTTGGCCTGGACGATGGCACCCACTGTCCAGCCACCCTGGGCGGCATTCAAACGTCGCGAAGCGGTGCCGATGCCACCTTTGAATTCGTGACAGATCATGCCGCTGCCGCCACCCACCGCACCTTCTTTCACCGGTCCGCTTGTCGCCGTGCGCAGGGCTTGGGCCACGTGCTCGGGTTTGACGTGGAAACCGTTGATGTCGTTGAGCAAGCCGTCGAAGGTTTCCAGCACCACCGGCATGTTCCAGTAAAGTCGCCCGTCGTCCGGTTGCTGTTCGCGGTCCAGCACAATCAATGCATCGCGCACCACGCCCAGGCTGTGGGTGTTGGTGAAGGCGATCGGGCTGGTGAGCAGACCCGCTTCGCGGATCCATTCCAGACCTGTGGCGTCGCCGTTGCCGTTGAGCACATGGACGCCGGCAAAACACGGTTGCTGGCTGGTGGAACCGGCACGCGGCTCGATCACGGTGACGCCGGTCAGGATGTCGCGACCGTTGGCGGTGCGACCTCGCACATCACTGTGGCCGACCCGCACGCCGGGTACATCGGTGATGGCATTGAGCGGGCCGGGTTGCAGTTGGCCGAACTGGAGGTTCAGGTCGCGGGCACGTGGTTTCATTGTTTTTCTCATCTTCAATTCGTGGCAGAAAAGGTAGGGCTAGGTTGAACACAAAACCCATGTGGGAGCGGGCTTGCTCGCGAAGAGGCCGTCATGTCCAACATTGATGTCGCCTGAGACGCCGCCTTCGCGAGCAAGCCCGCTCCCACATGGGTTGTGTGTTCAGTCGAACCATTCAGGGTCACTGACCGTTTTTGACCTTGCTCCAGATCCGCGTGCGCACGCGTTCGGTAGCGGGCGGCAGCGGCTGGAGGGTGAATAACGTGGCCAAGGCTTGCGCGGACGGGTACACCGCCGGGTTATTGCGAGTCGCTTCGGCCACCAGCGACGTAGCGCTGCGGTTGCCGTTGGGGTAGTTGAGGTGATCACTGACCGGGGCAATCACTTCAGGGCGCATCAGATAGTCGATGAAGGCCAGACCCTGCTGCGGGTGCGGCGCGTCCTTGAGCAACACGAGGGTGTCGAACCACACCGGCGCGCCTTCCTTCGGCAGGCTGTAGGCGATCTTCACGCCATTGTTGGCCTGCTCGGCGTTGGTCTTGGCTTCCAGCATCGCGCCGGACCAACCCACCGCGACGCAGATGTTGCCGTTGGCCAGGTCGCTGATGAATTTCGACGAGTTGAAATAGGCGATGTGCGGACGCAGTTTGAGCAGCAGCGCTTCGGCCTTCTTATAGTCCTCGGGATTGGTACTGTTGGGCGGCAGGCCGAGGTAGTGCAGGGCCACCGGCAGCATCTCCGACGGCGAGTCGAGCATGGCCACGCCGCACTGGCCGAGTTTGGCCAGGTTGGCTTCGTTGAACACCAGCTCCCAGGAATCCACCGGTGCCTTGTCGCCCAGCGCGGCGCGGACTTTATCGACGTTGTAACCGATGCCGTTGGTGCCCCACAGGTACGGCACGGCGTACTGATTGCCCGGATCGTTGTTGGCCAGTTTCGCCAGCAGGTCAGCATCCATGTTTTTGAAGTCTGGCATCTGCGCGTGGGGCAATGGTGCCAGGGCGCCGGCCTTGATCAGGGTCGGCAGGCTGAAGTTGCTGGCCACCACCACGTCGTAGCCGCTGCGGCTGGTGAGCAGTTTGCCTTCCAGCACTTCGGCGCTGTCGAAGGTGTCGTAAACCGGCTCGATCCCGGTGTCGCGCTTGAAGTCGTGCAGGGTGTTGGGGCCGATGTAGTCGTACCAGTTGTAAACGTGAACCGTCGGGCCTTCGGCAGCCAACGCCGACAGCGAAACGCACAAACAGGCGCTCAGCCCGAGATTGATCTGTGGAAGGCGACGACTCATGATGCGGCACTCCTGGCCTGCTGCAGGCCGGTGATGAACAGGTGCTTGCAGCGTATCGGCAGGCCGGGGACTCACCCATTCCCATCATGGGTTACTCGAAAGGGGTAGAGCGTGGACGCGTTGCTGAAAGAGTTGCCGGTGCACCAGGGCCTGGCGCGGGTGTTTGGCACGGTGGGCCGGGACGGTTTCTGGCGCGCACTGGTCGACACGCTGCGGTTGCTGGTGCCGCTGGACAACGCATTGGTTGCGGTGATGAGGCCGGGGCGAGTGCCGCGCCTGCTGATCGATTTCGACGCCAAGGGCAGCGCCGACGAGCATGAGGAACTGGCCGGTTACAGCGCCGGCATGTACCTGCTCGATCCGTTTTATCAGGCCGCGTGTGCAGGCATTGCCGATGGCTTGCACAGCCTAGAGTCGCTGGCGCCGGACCAGTTTCAGCAGAGCGAGTACTACCTGAGTTACTTCCGCTCGGTGGTGGGCGACGACGAGTTGCAGTTCATGATCAACGTCGAAGATTCCGTGCTCGGTTTGTCACTCGGCCGTTCGACGCGTTTTACCCTGGAAGAGCAGGGCCGTCTGCTCTGTGTGCGTGACTGGGTGCTGGCGGCGATGCGCCGTCACCTGCAATTGTTGCCGCCAGAAGGCCCGGTTGCCGAAGCCGTGGCCGGGGATCTGGCGACGTTGCTGGATCGCTTCGACGCACGCCTGACAGTGCGCGAAATCGAAACGGCGCGCCTGATTCTCCAGGGCTTTTCAAGCAAGGCGATTGCCCAGCAATTGGGGATCTCACCGGAAACGGTGAAAGTGCATCGGCGCAACGTCTATCACAAGCTCAACGTGAACGGGCATGGGGAGTTGTTTGCGTTGGTGTTGCAGCCGCGTTGACTGGCAAATCACAGAGATTTATTGCCCGTCAGGCCCCCATCGCGAGCAGGTCGAATCGTCGCACCGTCACTCCCACATTGGAATGCGGTCAAATGTGGGAGTGAGCCTGCTCGCGATGGAGGCAACTCGGTGTTACTGCCGGAACACCAACGCCTTCAACCCGCACTCGACATCCGCATCCGGAAACTCCGGCGGATTCTCCAGCCGTTGCTCGAACCGCAGGCTCGGCGCCTCGCGCATGACGCCATCAATCAGGAAGTCCGCGCCAAACGCCGGGTCGTTCATGCAGGCCAGCACCGTGCCCTGTGGCGTGAGCAATTCCGGCAGCCGACGCAGCACGCGCTGGTAATCCTTGGTCAGCAGAAAACTGCCTTTCTGGAAGGACGGCGGATCAATGATCACCAGGTCATAAGGGCCTTTACCGATCACCTTGCCCCAGGATTTGAACAGGTCGTGGCCGAGGAAACTCACCTTGCTCATGTCGTGACCGTTGAGCCGGTGATTGTCGCGGCCACGGTTCAGGGCCGGGCTGGACATGTCCAGGTTGACCACATGTTCGGCACCGCCCTCGATGGCCGCCACGGAGAAACCGCAGGTGTAGGCAAACAGGTTCAACACGCGCTTGCCCTCGGCATTGGCGCGCACCCAATCGCGGCCGTAACGCATGTCGAGGAACAGCCCTGTGTTCTGCTTGCGGCCCAGGTCTACGCGATAACGCAGGCCGCCCTCGGTGATGGTCATGTCATCGATGACTTCCCCGACCAGCCATTCGGTGGTGCTTTGCAGCAGGTAGCGATGTTGCAGCGCCAGTGTATGCGCACCGGATTGCGCCCACTCGGGTGACCGGGTGATTTCCATAAGCCGCAGTTTCAGCTCATCGAGTTGCGCCGCTTCGGGCTCCTTGAACAGCGACACCAGCACCACGCCCTGCAGCCAGTCGACGGTCAATTGCTCCAGCCCCGGCCAGCAGCGACCGCGACCATGGAACAGTCGGCGGGTTTCTGCGGGAGCCGCTGCCAGGGCGGTCAGCAGATGGTCGTGGAGGGTGGTGAGCGCGTCTGAGTTCATCGGGCGATGTCGGTCATTGAGGGGGCGGCATTTTAACCACAATTGCGCACCTTGGGCGGACAACACAGAACACTGTGGGAGCGGGCTTGCTCGCGAAGGCGGTGTGTCAGTTACATGGATATCGACTGACACACCGCCTTCGCGAGCAAGCCCGCTCCCACAGGTTATTGGGGGGTAGTTATCACGTTTAATTTAACTTTACGTGAGGATTTGGCGATCTGTCGGCTCCCATACTCGGCTCCAACGAATAACAACAACCGCCGGGAGCCGATCATGTCGCCGATACCTGCTTCATCCCATCCGCGCTGGCTGCGTCTGACCCACTGGCTGAACGCCCTGGCGGTGCTGGTCATGGTCACCAGCGGTTGGCGCATCTACAACGCATCGCCGCTTTACGACTTCAGTTTCCCGAAAGGCATCACGCTGGGCGGCTGGCTCGGCGGGGCGTTGCAATGGCATTTCGCGGCGATGTGGTTTCTCGCGATCAACGGCCTTGTCTACCTGATTATCAACCTCGTCAGCGGTCGTCTTTCTCGACGCTTTTTCCCGGTGTCGCCCAAAGGTGTTCTGCAGGACCTGTGGGCCGCATTGCGCGGGCGGCTGGGGCATGCTGACCTGAGTCATTACAACCAGGTGCAACGGCTGGCTTACCTGTTTGTGATGCTCGATATCACGCTGTTGGTGGTCTCCGGGCTGGTGTTGTGGAAGTCCGTCCAGTTTCCGCTGTTGCGTGAATTACTTGGCGGTTACGAAGCGGCGCGGCATGTGCATTTCATCGCGATGGCGCTGTTGGTGGCGTTTGTCGCGGTGCATCTGGTGATGGTCGCGCTCGTTCCCAAAACACTGCTGGCCATGATTATCGGTCGCAAGGAGCCCGTATGAAAAAGCCCATCGAAGGCCTGGATGAGTCATCCATCCTCAAAGACGCCCGGAAAATCATTGCGCCGCAGATCGAAGACCGCTCGCGCCGTTCGTTCCTGATGCGTGGGCTGACCCTCGGCGGCGTAGCCATGTTGTCGGGCTGCAACCTGACCGACAACGAAAGCGTCGAGACTGCGTTGTCATCCATGTCGCGGTTCAACGATCGGGTGCAGGGCTGGCTGTTCAATCCCAATGCACTGGCACCGACCTATCCGGCGTCGATGATCACCCGGCCGTTCCCCTTCAACGCGTTTTACGGCATCGACGAGGCGCCGACCGTTGAGGAAGAAAGCTATCGGCTGGAAGTCACCGGCCTGGTCGCCGACAAGCGCAGCTGGCGCCTCGACGAGCTGCGCGCGATGGCGCAGAACGAGCAGATCACCCGGCATATCTGCGTCGAAGGCTGGAGCGCGATCGGGCGCTGGGGCGGCGTGCGGTTCAGCGATTTCCTCAAACGGGTCGGAGCCGACACCGATGCCAAATATGTCGGTTTCAAATGCGCCGACGATTACTACACCAGCATCGACATGGCCACCGCGCTGCACTCGCAGACCTTGCTGGCGCTGACCTATGACGGCGCGGTGCTGCCGCGCGAATACGGCTTCCCGATGAAGCTGCGCATGCCCACCAAGCTCGGCTACAAAAACCCCAAACATATTCAGGCGATTTTCGTCAGCAACACCTACAGCGGCGGCTACTGGGAAGACCAGGGCTACAACTGGTTCGGTGGCAGCTGACGGCACCCGCCAACTTCACAGCGCGGCTCACGCCGCGTTCAATCGCAACCTGTGCTTCAAGGAGTTTCATCATGAAAAAGTTGACCACCGTCGTATTGTCCATGTGCCTCGCCGTAGGTGCCGCCAGCGTGTTTGCCGCCGAGACGACAACCAGTGATGGCATGAGCAAGGACAGCATGAGCAAAGATTCGATGTCCAAGGACGCTATGAAAAAAGACTCGATGATGAAAAAGGATTCCATGTCCAAGGACACGATGAAGAAAGACGCCATGTCCAAGGACGGGATGAAAAAAGACGAGATGTCCAAGGACGCCATGAAAAAGGACAACATGTCGCAGTAAGCCAAAACAGCCCGATCCCCTGTAGGAGCGAGCCTGCTCGCGAAGGCGTCAGGTCAGTCAACAGTGATGTTGAATTTTAAGCCGTCTTCCCGAGCAGGCTCGCTCCTACAGGTTTTTGCATTCCAGAAAGGCGCCGATCTGATTTTGCAGGACGCCTGATTTCGTCGACTCCCTGTATCAAAAATGAATTTCCGCCGAGTCCGCTGCTCATACCTGTAGGCAGCGGATTTGAGCCCGCGAATTCATTCGGCAATCAGGGAGTGGCAAAGTCATGTGTCCAGTATCGACGGCGGGCGAGAACCTTCCAGGCGGGTTGATTCTTGTGGTTGAAGATGACCCGCTGATCCTGGAGTTTCTCTGCGAGATTCTTCAGGAGGAAGGTTTCACCGTCGAACCGCAGATCAGTGCGGATGCTGCGGCAGGTTACCTGGAGCAGCACGCAGACAAGGTGGTGTTGCTGCTGACGGACATCACCATGCCCGGCAAACTCAACGGTGCCGATCTTGCCAATCAGTTCGGCGACCGCTGGCCGGGCAAACCGATCATGATCATGTCCGGCTTCGAAACGCCGCAGACTTCCGGCGTGCGGCATGAGGTGTCGTTCATCAAGAAACCCTGGGCGCTGGGGCAGTTGCTCGATTGCGTGGAAGGTGCGTTGAAGTCGAAGACGGTTGGCTGAAACAACACGCGGCGGACAAGCCAATGCTACATTGCTCGGCAAAACTCGCCCGGCTCTTGCAAAAGGACGCTCATCCTTGTCAGCTCAACCATCGGTTTTCAACAAGCCTTATCGCGCTTTCCTGTTCGATATGGACGGCACCGTCCTCAATTCCATCGCCGCCGCCGAGCGCATCTGGACCGTCTGGGCCTTGCGCCATGGCGTGGATGTCGAGTCTTTTCTGCCGACCATTCACGGCGTCCGGGCCATCGACACCATCAACCGTCAGGCGTTGCCGGGTGTCGATGCCGAGGCTGAAGCAGCGTGGATTACCCAAGCGGAAATCGATGATGTCGAGGGAATTGTCGAGGTGCGCAGGGCGGCGGATTTCCTGACGTCGCTGCCGGCCAGCCAGTGGGCCATCGTGACCTCTGCGCCCAAGGCACTGGCGCTGCGAAGGATGGCGGCGGCGGGGATTCCCGAACCTGCGGTGATGGTCACGGCGGAAGACGTCAGCGCCGGCAAACCCGATCCGGCGGGTTATCGGTTGGCGGCCAGGCGGTTAGGTGTCGAAGTGACTGATTGCCTGATTTTCGAAGATGCCACCGTCGGCATTCTCGCCGCGCAAGCCGCAGGGGCAGACCTGTTGATCATTACCTCGACTCACGATCATCCGATCGAAACGCCGCATGCGACGATGGTCGATTATGACTCGGTCACTGTCCAGGTTGACCCCGACGGCCAGATCCGCCTGCTTCCTTTGTAACAACACCATCCCCTTGTAGGAGCCAGCTTGCTGGCTCCTACAAGGGCCGCGGCGTTAGTAGAGACCAGGAATCAACCGCCAGCTACGGCTGCAATACGCCTCATACTCACTGCCAAACTGCGCCCGCAGCAGCGCCTCTTCCGCGTGAATGCGGGCAATCAGCGGGATCACCGTCAACGCTGCCAGCAACAGGCCAACGCCCGAACGAAACGCCAGCGCCCAACCCACCGCAATCACCAACATCCCCAAATAGCTGGGGTTGCGCAAACGGCGATAAATCCCCTCTGTGACGAGGCTATGCCCCGGCTGGATCGCCACCAGTCCGCTAAAACGCTTGCCCAACACAAACACTGGCCACATGCGCAACGTACCGCCGATGATGAACACCAACGCCCCGAACCAACGCACGCCTTCACCGCCGAAGGCCCAGAAGTCGATCCGGTCGGTGTAGGCGGGTAGAAAACCGCTCGCTATCCCGATCCCCCCGAAGGCCGGCAGCACCCAACGATTGGTCCGGTCTTCACGTTCGCCGGAGCTGAGGTTGACCTCGGTGAACAGCGCTGCGACCGTCATCAGCAGCGTCGCCAACACAACCACCACCAGCGCCCCGTGAGAGAAAAAAGCGGCCCACCCGCCCAAGCCCCAGACAGCGAGCCCGAGGTAGGCGAGGGTGCTGACAATGGCGAAGAACGCCAGTCTGGCCGAGATTTTCATAGTCACCCCGCACATTCAACGAATACACCATTCATTGTAGGAGCCGGCTTGCCGGCGATGGCACTCTCAAAATCACCACCTGCCTCAAGGGCCAATCGCCAGCAAGCCGGCTCCTACAAATAGTGTGTGTGACCGAGGATCGCGAGAGTTGTCCCGAATCCTGTAGGAGCCGGCTTGCCGGCGATGGCGTTCTCAAAATCACCACCAGCCTCAAGGGCCAATCGCCAGCAAGCTGGCTCCTACAAATGGTGCATAGGACGGGGGACACGGGGATTGCCCCGGACCCTGTAGGAGCCGGCTTGCCGGCGATGACGTTTACAAAATCACCGCCTGCCTCAAGGGCCAATCGCCAGCAAGCTGGCTCCTACAAAATTTGTGTGTGACTGAGGATCGCGAGAGTTGTCCCGAATCCTGTAGGAGCCGGCTTGCCGGCGATGGCGTTCTCA
>NZ_AKJI01000105.1:0-53489 GCF_000282415.1 Pseudomonas sp. GM60 | reverse complement strand
GCCGGCTCCTACAGTTGATCTGCGTTGGTTTTGAGATTTGCGTTCATTTACGGGCTAGCATTGGCCCATGCCTTCATCACTGTTTCGTTTCGGATTGCCCGCCATGACTGCCCATCGAATTGGTTTCCTGATTTGGCCCAGCACTAAAGCACTGACGCTTGCGCTGGCTGAGGAGGCCTTGCGTGTTGCCCAGCGTGTGCATCCGGACGTGGTCTACGAACTGTCGTTCCTGCAGGCCGAACCGTCGACCGAAGGCGCCTGGCAATTGCCGGGTGAACCCTGGGCCGGCAAGCTCGAAAACTTGCAGAAACTGTTCCTGCTCGCCGATGAGCCGCCGACCACCCTCGCGCCGGCGCTCAGCAGTGCGCTGAAACAACTGGTGCGTGCCGGTTGCGTGATCGGTGGTTTGTCCGCCGGTGTTTATCCGTTGGCGCAACTCGGTTTGCTCGACGGTTATCGCGCTGCTGTGCACTGGCGCTGGCAGGACGATTTCGCCGAACGTTTCCCGAAAGTCATCGCCACCAGCCATCTGTTCGACTGGGATCGCGATCGCCTGACGGCGTGTGGCGGCCTGTCGGTTCTCGATCTGTTGTTGGCGGTGCTGGCCCGTGATCACGGCGCCGAACTCGCTGGCGCCGTATCCGAAGAGCTGGTGGTCGAGCGCATCCGCGAAGGCGGCGAGCGCCAACGCATTCCGCTGCAGAACCGCCTCGGCTCCAGCCATCCGAAGCTCACTCAAGCGGTGTTGCTGATGGAAGCGAACATCGAAGAGCCGCTGACCACCGACGAAATTGCCCAGCACGTGTGCGTATCCCGTCGCCAGTTGGAGCGGATCTTCAAGCAATACCTCAACCGCGTGCCGAGCCAGTACTACCTGGAACTGCGCCTGAACAAGGCCCGGCAGATGTTGATGCAAACCAGCAAGTCGATCATCCAGATCGGCCTGTCGTGCGGCTTCTCCTCGGGGCCACACTTCTCCAGCGCCTACCGCAACTTCTTCGGCGCCACGCCGCGGGAAGATCGTAACCAGCGGCGTAGCAGCAGTCCGTTCGAGTTGTCGTCAGTGCCGTCCGAGCGCGGCTGATCTATTCGTCGATCTCGGAACCCTCAGAGGTGGATACGTACATTTCACCTCGATTGATCACCTCTTCCACGCCAAAGTCGGCGCGTGTGCGTTCGAAGTAACTGATCAGCCGCAACAGGCTTTCCTCAGTAAACGGATTGCCCCTCAGCGTAATGTTCTCAGCCACTTCCGCGGGTAACTCCAGCAGGTCGCTGGGCACGTCGGTGATTGCATTGCCGCTCAAGTCTGCCCAGTCCAGTTCCGCCAGTTGTAGCAGGCCATCGGGTATGTCGGTGATGCCGGTGTCGTTGAGCAGAATGGTCGCCAGGTCCGGCATCTGACTCAGGTCCGGTGTCAGCCCCAAGGGGTTGAGGCCCAGATCGAGGTATTCGAGCTGTTCCATTCCCGCCAATCCACCGACCGACTCCACGGACAGAATGACGCGGCAGTTGGGAATCGACAGTGACCTGAGTTGCCCCATCTTGAACAGCGCATCGGGAATGTCACCGAGGTTGCAGTCGCGCAGCCTCAGGCTTCTCAGGTTCGGGAAGGATTCCAGAAAACGCCCGATGCGCGTCACGCCATCGACACTGTGCAGCTCCAGCGCCGAGACATGGCTAAAGTCAGCGCTGAGGGTCGGCAGTTCCCCGGTGATGACCGGGCGGATGGAGAGTTCATACGACGGCTCAAGCGACTCAGTGAAATCATCCAGGTCTGCGTCATGCTGCCAGCAACGTTGCAGTGCCTCTTTGAATTCATCGCGATTGGCGTGTTCGACAAACTGTTGCATGTCACTGAAGGGTTCGCCCGTTAGCGGGTGGTGCGGCGGCAGATCGGCTGTCCATGTCGTCAGGTCGTTGCTCAATTGAGCCAGTTCTGCCTCCAGTTGGGTCAGCGCCTCTCGGCCCTCTTCCAGTGTGCCGGGCAGTTCGTAGACGAAGTCGCTGGCCTGCTCGACTTCCATGTTCGGGTAGAGCGCCCTGGCTCGTTCGATATCCGCCTCGGGGGCATAGACGCCCAGATCGTATGAGGTTTCGAGGTAGTGCAGCTTGACGAGTTGCCGAGCGCTGTCGACGAGCGGGTTGTCCGACAGGTGTACGCCGCGCTTGTCGTAGACCACGCTGTCGAACACCCCTTCGGGCAGCTCGGTGATCCGGTTATTGATCAGCATGAGCGTATCGAGTCTGGGGTGCGTGATAGCGCTGACGGGGATTTCAGTCAGCCCGGTTGCGCTCAGGTCCAGGTGCACGAGCTCGGTAAATGCGCCGACATCGGGTACCACATCAACCGGATTACGGAACAGGTCCAGCATCACCAGTTTGTTCAAAGAGGAAAGTTTCGACCACGCATCGGCATCAATCCTGATCGCGCATTCGTTCAGCACCAATGTGTCGAGGTTGGTCATCCGTGGGATGGCGTCGGGCAGGGTGGTCAGGGAGAAGCGCCGCAAGTCGAGGCGACGAAGGTCGCTGAAATTTTGCAGGAAACCGTGAACACCTTGCTCCGCGTGACTGCCTTCGAGGGCGACCAGCGATACGTGACTGAAGTCGGCCGTCAGCACCGGCAGCTCACCCAGAATCGGCTCGGCGAATCGCAGCACATAGCGGTCACTGTGCTCCGGCGATTCGAGATCCCGTGGCGTTTGCCGACGCCAGCTCTGCTGGATCTCCTGAGCCAGCAACCGGCGGTTGTGCTGCTGGGCCTGTTGCTCCAGCTCGCTCAATGGCTGTCTGGTTTCGGGGTGGACGGTAGGGGCTTCCTTTATCCAGGTATCCAGGTCTTCATGCAGCCGTTCGAGTTCATTGCTCAGGCGCGAAAGCTCCACGCGAGCGCCATCGGGGTGGCGTTGCAAGCGGGCGACGACGACGCTGAGTTCATCCTGGGGCAGGCCTGGATAGACCTCGCGAACTCTGTCATTCAGTGTGGGAGTGGGGCGACCTGTTCGGTTGTACCCCTCCGATCCGCCGGGCAGGCGCATGGTCGCCGGGTCATAGAAGGGTTTTCGGTTGGGATGCTTCACCAGCAGCGTGCGCAATGCGGGTTTGTTCTGCGCATGCTCGGCAATGCGTTGTTTGAGTAGCTGACCGTCTTCGGCAGAAAGGCCCAGTGCGCTACGCTCAGCGTCGGGAAGTGTCTGCAGGAGGGCCTGATAAAAGTCGCCCGGCAGAGCCGTGTTTTCATGGACCCGATACGTGCCGTCCTCGGCGTGCACCAATGTCCTGAGGGTCGGCGCATCGGGGTCTCCGATGCTGTCGCGCAATGTCCCCTCAGGGGAAAACTCCCTGACTTCGATGCGCAGGCGAGCAGGCCAGCCAGGCAATGTTTCAAGGCTATGCAGGGCCAGGCGATGAGTGTCTGCCGTTTCCATGCCCTCCAGATAAAACCCCTCATAGGCTCTGGCGACACGCACCGCGTCCATGGCTTTCAGCGCTACATCCTTGAGGCGCTGGGGCAAGCGGCCGCTGTGCATTTGCTTCAGTTCGGTGCCGCTTGCGTTGCTCACCAGTTCTTGTGCGATGTCCGTGGGCAGTCCCTGTACTTCGCCTTGCAGTAGCAGAACGTGGCGATCATCGGTTTTTTCAAGTTCACGGTAGCGAGACTGGAACAGCGATCTGCGCTGGTTCAGCGCCTGATAGCGGTCGGGATGGTCACTGCCGGTCTGCTCGACCAGTGCCTGAATGTCGCGGTCGATCTTGAAGCGCTTGATCGTGTCGGTCAGCAGCGAAGGCGGGCGCTGATTCTCGACATGGATCTCGCGCAACACGTTGTCGTGAAAACCGCTGATCTGCAGGAGTTTCTCGCGCTCGGCAGTATTGAACGACTCGACGCTCTGGCCGAGGCGGCGCAGCACGGTTTCCCGGTCCCACGTCAGCGGTCGCTCCAGCATGGTTTGCCAGGCACCATGGCTGTTGTGTCGCAGAGCAGGCTGATAGGCGTCGGCCCGGCGCGGGTGCTGAATCTGAAAGCGGCCAGTCTTGCTGTCCGGTTTTACCGAGTAGAGTTTGCCTTCAACGCGCGCCAGTGTTTTGCCTTCATGCTGATACAAACCGAGAGGGTCGGGGCTGGCAGCGTCCGGCAGATCAACGGACTGTTCGTAAGGGGTGAGATCCGGTTTCCAGTATCGGGTTTTGCCTGCGGCTGTCTTGATGGGTTTGAGCGGGGAAATCAGCGTCACCGCCTCGCGAGACATAAGGCCATTGAACGCACCGGCCGCCATGACACCGCCCACCGCGAACGTCCCGAGTTCAACCACCGTTTCGGCGATCGTCATCAAGTGTCCGAACGCTTCGGTTTTCAGGCCTTCGGCCCAGTCGATGATGCCTTCGAACGTGTCGTCGAGCACTTGGTAGGCCATGTAGGCGAGCATCAATTCGCCCAGAAACGGAACAAAGGGCAGGGCCACGAACGACGCCACTTCAAGGATTTTTTTGGCGACATTGCTGAAGGCGTCCCACGCCGCCCATCGCGCCGCTCGGTCGGCACTGGCGGTAGAGACCGCGAGGGTGCGTGCGTCATTGAGCAGTTTGTTCAATTGCTGCTGGTAGAGGTGAGTCCACAGATCGTTTCTGATCGGGCTCACCGAGAACTGCAGGTTGGGCTTGTCGATGGGGGTGTCGCGCCAGCTCGGCAGCGGATCGCCGCGCTGGTGTTCATGCCAGGTCACGGCGCGGAGGCGACTGTTGAGGTCGGCGAAAAAGTGGCCTCGTTCCTGATGATCGATGAACCGGCTGAAGAACGCCTGATAAGCAGGCGAGCGCAGTTTGCGGGTCAGCTCGGTCATGAACGCCAGGGTGTCGGGGTACTGTTTGAGCGGGTGTTCCGGGTCGTCGGGGATGTAGACGATGATCCTCGACCGCTGGGCGGTGAGGTCAAGTCGCGGCGCGAAAATGACGATGCCGGTCAGCAATGAAGACATCAGGCTCAGGTCGTGACAGTGCAGTCGCCAGTTGTCCAGGCCCACGTTTTCGCGGCCCTCGATCATGTCGAGAATCGATTGCCAGGCATCCAGCGGCAGATCACCCCGGACCTGGGCCAGATGCAGGGCTGATAGCAGGGCGGCCTTGTGCGTCTTGATCACGCTCGACTTCAACACGGCAGCGGCTACCAGGTTGGTAAACCCCAGGTTTTCCTTGAGGTGGGCCTCGTATCGACCGCCGATATCCAGTTCCCTGCACAACCGGGTGAAGTGCTGAATGGAGAGTTGGCGCTTGATCGCCGGCAATGTATCGAATTGCCCCGTGGGCGAGGGTTCGGTGATGAACGTTGAAGCTGATTCGTAAGCCTGTGCTTCAGTTTCCGAATCCTGAAAGTTGTGCAGGGCGGCGTCGAGCAGCGAGACCGTCCAGGTGCGCGCGGCACCGGTCTTGATCGGGAACCACGGAACGGTCTGCGGAATGTACAGGCGCAGGAAGGTCGTCTTGACGTCCAGTTCCAGGCCGTACCGGGTTTTCAACGCGTCTCGCAGAAGCGGTTCGGCAAAGTCCCGGGCGTTCTGCAGTTTATCCAGCATGGATTCCAGGTGGTTACGCTGGGTCAGATAGTGCGTGCTGGCCGCTCTCAATGATTGGTGCTGCTGGCGGGTTGCCTGGGTGTGCCATTGAGGGATGTCCAGCCGCGCGCTTTTCAGTGCAGTGCGTGTAGCGGGCGATGCTGTTAATAGCCAGTCGGGCAGATTGTGGAACGCATGCTGGAAATGCGCGTCTGGCTGAGCCGTAAGCTCGGGGTCATGCTGAATCATGGCGCTAGTCCGTTAGCGTTTGGATGGAACCCAAGGAAAACAAACGATGAAGCACGGTGTGCGGTACATATTTACCGCACCGTTCGACAAGCCTGCCTATAACCTGTGCCGCCGGTTTAAACTGCGCCTTTGCGACGCTATATGTCGCATTGCCGTAAACCCGGCTGAAACCGGGGTTTGCGCTATAAGAAGTTGTCGCTTGGCGGCAAGGCCGGGCTGAAAACTGTCCTTACAATCCCCCCATCGCTCGCCAGTTTCCGGCGAGTGTTCCTCTTCAGGAGACTCCGATGTCCGTTGAGCACGCTGCGGTAGAACGCGCCGATTTCGACCAGGTAATGGTTCCCAACTATGCGCCTGCCGCCTTCATTCCTGTGCGTGGCGCCGGTTCCCGCGTATGGGACCAGTCTGGCCGCGAGCTGATCGACTTCGCCGGCGGGATTGCCGTTAACGTATTGGGCCATGCGCACCCGGCGCTGGTCGGTGCCTTGACCGAGCAGGCGAACAAGCTGTGGCACGTGTCCAACGTGTTCACCAACGAGCCTGCCCTGCGTCTGGCGCACAAGCTGATCGACGCAACCTTTGCCGAGCGTGCGTTCTTCTGCAACTCCGGCGCCGAAGCCAACGAGGCCGCGTTCAAGCTGGCCCGTCGTGTCGGTCATGATCGGTTTGGCAGCGAGAAGTACGAAATCATCGCCGCGCTCAACAGCTTCCACGGCCGTACCCTGTTCACCGTGAACGTCGGTGGCCAGTCGAAGTATTCCGACGGTTTCGGTCCGAAAATCACCGGCATCACCCACGTGCCGTACAACGATCTGGCCGCGCTGAAAGCCGCCATTTCCGACAAGACCTGCGCTGTGGTCCTGGAACCGATCCAGGGCGAGAGCGGTGTTATCCCGGCCGAACTCGAATACCTGCAAGGCGCCCGTGACCTGTGCACCGCGCACAACGCGCTGCTGATTTTCGATGAAGTGCAGACTGGCATGGGCCGTACCGGCCATCTGTTCGCCTACCAGCATTACGGCGTGATCCCGGACATCCTGACCAGCGCCAAGAGCCTGGGCGGCGGTTTCCCGATTGCAGCCATGCTGACCACCGAAGACCTGGCCAAACACCTGGTCGTCGGCACCCACGGCACCACTTACGGCGGCAACCCGCTGGCGTGCGCCGTCGCCGAAGCGGTGATCGACGTGATCAACACCCCTGAAGTGCTGGCCGGCGTCAACGCCAAGCACGACAAGTTCAAGGCTCGCCTGGAGCAGATCGGCGAGAAATACGGCCTGTTCACCAAGGTTCGTGGCATGGGCCTGTTGATCGGTTGCGTGCTGAGCGAGGCCTGGAAAGGCAAGGCGAAGGACATCTTCAACGCCGCCGAGCGCGAAGGCCTGATGGTCCTGCAAGCCGGCCCGGACGTGGTGCGTTTTGCGCCAAGCCTGGTGGTTGAAGACGCCGATATCGATGCCGGCCTGGATCGTTTCGAGCGCGCTGCAGCAAAACTGACGCAAGCCTGATAGACCCTTCGGCGCCTGATGATTTCAGGCGTCGAACCCAATTTTGATGCCGGCCCCGCTTTTCTGTAGGAGCGAAGCTTGCTCGCGAAGGTGTGTCAGTCGACATCACTGTGACTGACACACCTTCGCGAGCAAGCTTCGCTCCTACAAGGGGCGGCTTATTTTCCTCAAAGAGTATGAGAAAGGAGTGACACCATGCTGGTGATGCGCCCCGCGCAAATGGCTGATCTGGGCGAGGTACAGCGTCTGGCTGCGGACAGCCCGATTGGTGTCACTTCCTTGCCGGATGACGTTGAACGCCTGAGCGACAAGATCGCCGCGAGCGAAGCCTCGTTCGCTGCCGAAGTCAGCTTCAACGGTGAAGAGAGCTATTTCTTCGTCCTCGAAGACACGGCCACCGGCAAACTGGCCGGCTGCTCGGCCATCGTCGCCTCTGCCGGTTATTCCGAGCCGTTCTACAGCTTCCGCAATGAAACCTTCGTGCACGCCTCCCGCGAGCTGAAGATTCATAACAAGATTCACGTGCTCTCCCAGTGCCACGACCTGACCGGCAACAGCTTGCTGACCAGTTTCTACGTGCAGCGCGAGTTGGTGGGTTCGCCGTGGGCCGAGCTCAACTCCCGTGGCCGTTTGCTGTTCGTGGCCAGCCATCCGGAGCGCTTTGCCGATTCCGTGGTGACCGAGATCGTCGGTTACAGCGATGAAAATGGCGACTCGCCGTTCTGGGACGCCATCGGTCGCAACTTCTTCGACCTCAACTACGCCGAAGCCGAGCGTCTGTGCGGCCTGAAGAGCCGCACGTTCCTCGCCGAGCTGATGCCGCATTACCCGATCTACGTGCCGTTGCTGCCGGACTCCGCGCAAGAAGCGATGGGGCAGGTGCACCCACGGGCGCAGATCACTTTCGACATCCTGATGCGCGAAGGCTTCGAGACCGATCACTACATCGACATTTTCGACGGTGGCCCGACGTTGCATGCGCGTGTTTCGGGGATCCGTTCGATCGCCCAGAGCCGTGTAGTGCCGGTGAAAATCGGCGAGCCGGTCAAAGGCGCAGGGCGTCAGTACCTGGTGGCCAATGCGCAGTTGCAGGATTACCGCGCCGTGTTGCTCGAGCTCGATTACGCGCCGGGCAAACCCGTGACCCTGGATCTGGAAGCGGCCGAAGCCCTGGGCGTCGGTGAAGGTGCAAGCGTGCGCCTGGTGGCGGTTTAACGCCTGCTTTTCAACCTAGAAAGCAGCAAGTGTTTCGCGGGTGGCGCAAGCGGCCCGTTTGAGGAGATAGCATGATCGTTCGTCCCGTACGCAGCAGCGATTTACCCGCTCTGATCGACCTGGCCCGCAGCACCGGCACCGGCCTGACCACCTTGCCGGCCAACGAAGAACGTCTGGCCCATCGGGTCGGCTGGGCCGAGAAGACCTTTCGCGGCGAGGCCGGGCGCGGCGATGCGGACTATCTGTTCGTCCTCGAAGACGACAACGCTCGTGTGGTGGGCATTTCCGCCATTGCCGGCGCCGTCGGCCTGCGTGAGCCCTGGTACAACTTCCGGGTCGGCCTGACGGTCAGCGCTTCGCAAGAGCTGAACATCTACCGCGAAATCCCGACGCTGTTTCTGGCCAACGACCTGACCGGCAACTCGGAATTGTGCTCGTTGTTCCTGCACGCCGATTTTCGCACCGGCCTCAACGGTCGCATGCTGTCCAAGGCGCGAATGCTGTTCATCGCCGAGTTCCCGCAACTGTTCGGCAACAAGATCATTGCCGAAATGCGCGGTGTCTCCGACGAAGCAGGGCGTTCGCCGTTCTGGGAAAGCCTGGGTCGACACTTCTTCAAAATGGAATTCAGCCAGGCCGATTACCTGACGGGCGTGGGCAACAAGGCGTTCATCGCCGAACTGATGCCGAAATTCCCGCTGTACACCTGCTTCCTGTCGCCGGATGCACGTAACGTGATTGGTCAGGTTCACCCGGACACCGAGCCGGCGCTGGCCATGCTCAAGAGCGAAGGTTTTAGCTACCAGGGCTACGTCGACATTTTCGACGCCGGCCCGGCCATCGAATGCGAAACCGGCAAGATCCGCGCCGTGCGAGACAGTCAGGCGCTGGTGTTGGCCGTTGGCACGCCGGGTGACGACGCCACGCCATTCATCATTCACAACCGCAAGCGCGAAGACTGCCGGATCACTGCCGCTCCCGCACGTCTTGCCGCCGGTACGCTGGTAGTCGATCCGCTGACCGCCAAACGTCTTCAACTCAACGCCGGCGATCAAGTGCGCGCCGTTCCGTTGTCTGCTGCTCGGGAGTCGAAATAATGAATTCGCTATACATCGCAGGTGAGTGGCTGGCCGGTCAGGGTGAAGCCTTCCAATCGTTGAACCCGGTGACCCAGCAAGTGCTGTGGGCCGGCGAGGGCGCTACCGCCGCTCAGGTTGAGTCCGCCGTGCAAGCCGCGCGTCAGGCGTTTCCGGGTTGGGCCCGTCGTACTTTGGAAGAACGTATTTCGGTGCTGGAAGCCTTTGCTGGCGCGCTGAAAAACAACGCTGACGAACTGGCGCGTTGCATCGGTGAAGAAACCGGTAAACCGCTGTGGGAAGCGGCGACTGAAGTGACCAGCATGGTCAACAAGATTGCGATTTCGGTGCAGAGCTACCGCGAACGCACCGGCGAGAAGAGCGGCCCGCTGGGCGACGCCACCGCCGTGTTGCGCCACAAGCCACACGGCGTGGTCGCGGTGTTCGGTCCTTACAACTTCCCGGGTCACTTGCCCAACGGTCACATCGTGCCGGCGCTGCTGGCCGGTAACAGCGTGCTGTTCAAACCGAGCGAGCTGACCCCGAAAGTCGCCGAACTGACGGTCAAGTGCTGGATCGAAGCCGGCCTGCCAGCCGGCGTGTTGAACCTGCTGCAAGGCGCTCGCGAAACCGGTATTGCCCTGGCGGCGAACCCGGGTATCGACGGTCTGTTCTTCACCGGTTCGAGCCGCACCGGCAATCACCTGCACCAGCAGTTTGCCGGTCGTCCGGACAAGATCCTCGCGCTGGAGATGGGTGGTAATAACCCGTTGGTGGTCGATGAGGTCGCTGATCTGGATGCAGCGGTGTACACCATCATTCAGTCCGCTTTCATTTCTGCCGGTCAACGTTGCACCTGTGCTCGCCGCTTGCTGGTACCGCAGGGCGCCTGGGGCGACACGCTCCTGGCGCGTCTGGTGGCGGTCAGCTCGACGATTGAAGTCGGTGCGTTCGATCAGCAGCCCGCGCCGTTCATGGGCTCGGTGATTTCCCTTGGCGCTGCGAAAGCGCTGATGGATGCGCAGGAACATCTGCTGGCCAATGGCGCCGTGACGTTGCTGGAAATGACTCAACCTGAGGCACAAGCCGCGTTGCTGACCCCAGGTATTCTGGACGTGACCGCCGTTGCCGATCGTCCTGACGAAGAGCTGTTCGGCCCGTTGCTGCAAGTGATCCGCTACGCTGATTTTGAAGCGGCGATCGCTGAAGCCAACGACACCGACTATGGCCTTGCGGCCGGTTTGCTGTCGGATTCCGAAGCGCGTTATCAGCAGTTCTGGCTGGAAAGCCGTGCCGGTATCGTCAACTGGAACAAACAGCTGACCGGTGCTGCGAGCAGCGCACCGTTCGGCGGCGTCGGCGCCTCGGGCAACCATCGCGCCAGCGCCTATTACGCGGCAGATTACTGCGCGTACCCGGTGGCCTCGCTGGAAACGCCGAGCCTGACGTTGCCAGCGGCCCTGACGCCAGGCGTGAAAATGGCGTGATGCCCATCGCCAGCAGGCTGGCTCCCACAGGTTCGGTGGTGTTCACACATTTTGTGTGCCACCCAATCACTGTGGGAGCCAGCCTGCTGGCGAAGGCCGCAACGCGGTCGTACTGAATAGTTACTGAAGCCTATAAAAACAGATTCTCGTGGAGCCTCGCTGATGAAATCCTATGAAGTCAATTTTGACGGTCTAGTGGGGCCGACCCATAACTACGGCGGCCTGTCCTACGGCAACGTCGCGTCCCAGAGCAACAGCCAGCAGTCTTCGAACCCGAAGGAAGCTGCGCTGCAAGGCCTGGCGAAAATGAAAGCGCTGATGGAAATGGGCTTTCAACAAGGCGTTCTGGCCCCGCAAGAGCGTCCTGACGTCGCCGCCCTGCGTCGCCTGGGCTTCAGCGGCACCGACGCGCAAGTGATCGAGCAGGCTGCGAAAGACGCGATGCCGTTGCTGGTCGCCAGTTGCTCGGCATCGAGCATGTGGGTGGCCAACGCCGCCACGGTCAGCCCGAGCGCCGACACTGCCGACGGTCGCGTGCATTTCACCGCCGCCAACCTCAACTGCAAATACCACCGCAGCATCGAGCACCCGACCACCAGTCGTGTACTGGGTGCAATGTTCGCTGATCAGAAGCACTTCGCTCACCACGCGGCGTTGCCGGCCGTGGCGCAATTCGGTGACGAAGGCGCAGCCAACCACACGCGTTTCTGCCGTGAATACGGTGAAGCCGGCGTCGAGTTCTTTGTGTTCGGTCGCAGCGCGTTCGATAACCGCTACCCGGCACCGCAGAAGTACCCGGCGCGCCAGACCCTCGAAGCCTCGCAAGCTGTTGCTCGTCTGCACGGTTTGAGCGATGACGGCGTGGTCTACGCCCAGCAGAATCCTGCGGTGATCGATCAGGGCGTGTTCCACAACGACGTGATCGCGGTAGGTAACGGCGAGGTGCTGTTCTATCACGAGGACGCGTTCCTCGACACCGAACAGATGCTGGCCGAGCTGCAAAGCAAACTCGCCAAGGTCGGCGGCAAATTCCAGTCGGTGTGTGTACCGCGTTCGGCGGTTACCGTTGAAGACGCGGTGCGTTCCTACCTGTTCAACAGCCAGTTGCTGTCGCGTCCTGACGGCTCGATGCTGTTGATCGTGCCGGAAGAGTGCCGTGGCAACGAACGCGTCTGGCAGTACCTGCAAAGCCTGACCAGTTCCGGCGGCCTGATCCGCGAAGTCAAAGTCTTCGATCTGAAGCAAAGCATGCAGAACGGTGGTGGCCCGGCGTGCCTGCGCTTGCGCGTGGCACTGAATGAAACCGAACTGGCGGCCGTCAACCCAGGGGTTATCATGACGGCACCGTTGTACGGCACGCTGACCGAATGGGTCGAAAAGCACTACCGCGACCGCATGGCCGAAACCGACCTTGCGGACCCGCAATTGCTGCTTGAGTGCCGGACGGCACTGGATGAACTGACGCAAATCCTTAAACTGGGCGCGGTTTATCCATTCCAGATCAATTGAACGTCGAGAGCGTAAAACACATGAGCGATACCCTGCAGCTGATCCTTGAAGACACCGACGGCACGCAACTGGAAACTTCCTGCACCCGCGTCGCTGTCATTTGGCAAGGCAAAGAGCTGTGGATTCAGCACGATGGCCGCGGCCAATTGCTGATCGGCGTGGACGTCGAAGAAGGTGACGCTGAATACGCCAACCTGCTGCTGCGCCCATTGGCGACTAATCTGGTAAGTCTGCAACTGGAAATGGAACCGGCTGAAGTCGGCGACGAAGACCACGTGCACGGCCCGGATTGCGCCCACGACCACTAAGGAAACCGCTCTATGCTCGCCCTCGGCAAACTGCTTGAACTGACCCTCGCCGGCCGCGAACCGGCGGAGAAGACTCAACTGACTGTCGAAGGCGTGCGCATGCGCTGGTTGAGCGAAGGTGCGCTGGAAGTCCGGCCACCTGAGGCTCGCGACAATGGCCTGGACCTGCTGCTGTCAGCCGGGATCCATGGCAACGAAACAGCGCCGATCGAGTTGCTTGATCGCCTGTTGCATGACATCGCTCGCGGCGACTTGAAGCCGCGCGCACGTATTCTGTTCCTGTTCGGCAACCCGGAAGCGATTCGCAAGGGCGAGCGCTTTATCGAGCAGGACGTCAATCGGCTGTTCAACGGCCGTCACGAACAAACCAGCGGCTCCGAAGCCCTGCGTGCCTGTGAACTGGAGCGGCTGGCGGCCAGTTTCTTCAGCCTGCCGGATCGCGATCGTCTGCATTACGACCTGCACACGGCGATTCGTGGCTCGAAGATCGAGCAGTTTGCGTTGTATCCGTGGAAAGAAGATCGCCAGCATTCCCGTCAGGAACTGGCTCGCCTGCGCGCCGCCGGTATGGAAGCGGTGTTGCTGCAAAACAAGCCGTCCATCGTTTTCAGTTCCTACACCTACGACAAGCTGGGTGCCGAGTCTTTCACCCTGGAATTGGGCAAGGCGCGGCCGTTCGGGCAAAACGACGGGGTCAACGTCTCCCTGCTGGAAACCCGCCTTAAACAGATCATCGAAGGCACCGAGCCGGAACTGACCGAAGAGGCGCTGAATGGGTTGCAGTTGTTCAGCGTGGCACGGGAAATCATCAAGCACAGCGATAGCTTCCGCTTGAACCTGCCGGCGGACATCGAGAATTTTTCGGAACTGGAAGTGGGTTATCTGCTGGCCGAAGACATCGCCCAGACGCGCTGGATCATCGAAGAAGAGGGCGCGCGGATTATCTTCCCGAACCCCAAGGTCAAGAACGGCCTGCGCGCCGGCATCCTGATCGTGCCGACCACCGACGAAAACCTGGCCTGACTGGCGCCACCGCCCCCCTGTAGGAGCGAGCCTGCTCGCGATGAACCCGAGAACGCCGCGGGGAGCCAGACTTCCCGCGTTATCGTTGACGACCATCGCCGGCAAGCCGGTCTCGCTCCCACAGTGGGTTTGGGTGAGGTTATAAAACCGCACCCAAGCAGCAGATTTCGGGTTTAGACGGCTACTGCGCGCGGCTCAGTACGACGCAACGCCCGAATCTTGCTCAGCGTATCCGCACACGTCTTCGCCGCTTCCTGGCCTTTGTGCACGAAATGCTCGAAGAAGAACTTCTGATGTTCTTCGCCGGCATGGAAGTGGTGCGGGGTCAGGGACACCGAGAATACCGGCACTTCGGTTTCCAATTGAACCTGCATCAGGCCGCTGACCACAGACTGGGCGACGAATTCGTGACGGTAGATCCCGCCGTCCACCACCAGGGCGGCGGCTACAATACCGGCATATCGGCCGGTCTTGGCCAGCAACTTGGCGTGCAGGGGCATTTCAAAGGCGCCGCCGACTTCGAAGAAGTCGATATCGGATTCCTGATAACCCTGAGCAATCATTTCTGCGACGAAGCCCTTACGGCTCTGATCGACGATTTCCTTGTGCCAGCAGGCCTGGATGAACGCAACGCGCTCGCCCTGATGGTGTTTGCTTTTGCTGTCGATTGCGGTGGGTTGCATGTTCTGACTCCTGTTTATGTATAAAACAGGGCATATGAATCGAATGGGATTTAAGGGTACGCACGCTCGCAAGAATGCCTGCGGACGGCCCTTTGGCGCCAATCCCGTTCTCTCTTCATCCGGACTATGACCGTCGGCCCCGGGATCACACCGGGTCTGCTGACCTTGCCGTCAAACACCGCCGAAGCCGTGCCTGTCGCCAAGCGCTCGCGGGCTATGCGCATTGCGCGCAATTACCGCCGGTGGGGAGTTGCACCCCGCCCTGAGAACGTTTTGCCGACAGATTGTCTGGCGGCGCAGCGTTTTTAACACATATTTCTCAGCCGTGCATTGCTGCTATCTGATGATTGCTATCGACTTTTTCGCTCACTTGCTGCGTCTTTTCCTCGCCCAAGGGTTGATTATTCGTCGACATGACCGCAGTAATTCCATTCCGAAAGGGATTTTCCCCTGCTTACCGAGGCCAGATTCATGAGCGTTATCGATCTTCGCAGCGACACCGTCACTCAGCCGACTCCAGGGATGCTCGACGCGATGGCCAACGCGGCCACCGGTGACGACGTCTACGGTGAAGATCCGACGGTCAATCGTCTGGAAGCCGAGTTGGCGAAACGCCTGGGCTTTGCCGCGGCGCTGTTCGTGCCGACCGGCACCATGAGCAACCTGCTGGGCCTGATGGCGCACTGCGAGCGCGGTGACGAATACATCGTTGGCCAACAGGCGCACACGTATAAGTACGAAGGTGGCGGCGCGGCGGTGCTCGGTTCGATCCAGCCGCAACCGCTGGAAGTGCAGGCCGACGGCTCGCTGGACCTGGCTCAGGTGGCAGCCGCGATCAAGCCGGACGATTTCCATTTCGCCCGCACCCGCTTGCTGGCGCTGGAAAACACCATGCAGGGCAAGGTTCTACCGCTGGAGTATCTGGCCCGGGCGCGCAGTTTCACTCGCGAACACGGGTTGCAACTGCACCTCGACGGCGCTCGCCTGTACAACGCGGCAGTCAAACTGGGTGTTGATGCCCGGGAAATCACCCAGCACTTCGATTCGGTGTCAGTCTGCCTGTCCAAGGGGCTGGGCGCGCCGATCGGTTCGGTGTTGTGCGGCTCGGTCGAGTTGATCGGCAAGGCGCGCCGTCTGCGCAAGATGGTCGGCGGCGGCATGCGTCAGGCCGGGATTCTGGCGGCGGCGGGGTTGTACGCTCTGGACAATAACGTTCAGCGTCTGGCGGACGACCATGCCAACGCGCAATTCCTCGCGGACGGACTGCGAAAAGCCGGTTACGAAGTCGAACCAGTGCAAACCAACATGGTTTATGTGCAGATGGGCGACAAGGCCGAGGCGATCAAGGCGTTTGCCGCTGAGCGCGGGATCAAGCTCAGTGCCGCCGGTCGTCTTAGAATGGTCACGCACATGGACGTGAGCCGCGCGCAAATCGAGCAAGTCGTCGCGACATTCGTCGAGTTTTCGCGCAACTGACAGCGTTAGCCGTCCAATTGACCGTTTCTATCGTATAAACACGCTGTACCCCGCGCGCTGGGCCGATATAATGCGGCCCTTTGCCGTCGCTTCGTCTGTTGACGTTTCGCACAGGCCTTTGGCCGCAGCCTCCGTGGAAGAACCTAATGAAAAGCGCAGAAATCCGTGAAGCCTTCCTTCGCTTCTTCGAAGAGCAAGGCCACACTCGTGTAGCCTCCAGCTCTTTGATTCCGGGCAACGACCCAACCCTGCTGTTCACTAACGCGGGGATGAACCAGTTCAAGGACTGTTTCCTGGGCCAGGAAAAACGTGCGTACACCCGTGCGACCAGCAGCCAGAAATGCGTGCGTGCCGGTGGCAAGAACAGTGACCTGGAAAACGTCGGTTATACCGCTCGTCACCACACCTTCTTCGAAATGCTGGGTAACTTCAGCTTCGGTGACTATTTCAAGCACGACGCGATCACCTACGCCTGGACCTTCCTGACCGGCGTCCTGAAGCTGCCCAAGGAAAAACTCTGGGTAACGGTCTACGCCTCGGATGACGAAGCCTATGACATCTGGACCCAGCAGATCGGTGTGCCGGTCGAGCGCATGATCCGCATCGGCGACAACAAAGGAGCGCCGTACGCCTCCGACAACTTCTGGACCATGGGCGATACCGGCCCGTGCGGTCCTTGCACCGAGATTTTCTACGATCACGGCGCCGACATCTGGGGCGGCCCACCGGGCTCGCCGGAAGAAGACGGCGACCGTTACATCGAGATCTGGAACAACGTGTTCATGCAGTTCAACCGCACCGCCGATGGCGTGTTGCATCCGCTGCCAGCACCGTCGGTCGACACCGGCATGGGCCTGGAGCGGATCAGTGCGGTGATGCAGCACGTTCATTCCAACTATGAAATCGACCTGTTCAAGAACCTGCTGAGCGCATCGGCCAAGGCCATTGGCTGCACCAATGACGATCAGTCTTCGCTGAAGGTTGTGTCCGACCACATCCGTTCGTGCGGTTTCCTGATTGCCGACGGCGTGCTGCCGTCCAACGAAGGTCGCGGCTACGTGCTGCGCCGGATCATTCGTCGTGCGTGCCGTCACGGTAACAAGCTGGGCGCGACCGGCAGCTTCTTCTACAAGATCGTCGCGGCGCTGGTTGCCGAGATGGGCGAAGCGTTCCCTGAACTGCAGAAGCAACAAGCCAACATCGAGCGCGTGCTCAAGGCCGAAGAAGAGCAGTTCTCCAAGACCCTGGAGCACGGCCTGAAGATTCTCGAGCAGGATCTGCTGGAACTCAAAGGCACCGTGGTGCCAGGCGACGTGGTGTTCAAACTCTACGACACCTACGGTTTCCCGATGGACCTGACCGCGGACATCGCCCGTGAGCGCAACCTGACCGTCGACGAAGCCGGCTTCGAACGCGAAATGGAAGCCCAGCGCGTCCGTGCCCGTTCCGCCAGTTCGTTCGGTCTGGACTACAACACGCTGGTCAAGGTTGACGTGGCGACCGAGTTCACCGGCTACAAGGCCACCAGTGGTTCGGCGAAAATTGTCGCTATCTATAAAGAAGGCAAGTCCGTCGACGTCTTGAGTGAAGGCGAAGAGGGCGTGATCGTTCTCGATCAGACCCCGTTCTACGCTGAATCCGGCGGTCAGATTGGCGACTGCGGTTACCTGCAATCGAACATCGGCCGTTTCGATGTGCGCGACACCACCAAGACCGGTGGCGCGTTCCTGCACCACGGTGTGCAGGCATTGGGCAGCCTGACTGTCGGTTCGCCGGTCGAGACCCACGTCGAAGCCGACGTGCGCCACGCGACATCGCTGAACCATTCGGCCACTCACTTGCTGCACGCTGCATTGCGTCAGGTGCTGGGCGATCACGTTCAGCAGAAAGGTTCGTTGGTCGACAGTCAGCGCCTGCGCTTTGACTTCAGTCACTTCGAAGCCATCAAGCCTGAGCAACTGAAGGCGCTGGAAGACATCGTCAACGCCGAGATTCGCAAGAACACGGCAGTTGAAACCGAAGAAACCGATATCGAAACCGCCAAGCAAAAAGGCGCCATGGCGCTGTTTGGCGAGAAATATGGCGACAACGTGCGCGTACTGAGCATGGGCGGCGATTTCTCCGTCGAGCTGTGCGGCGGGATCCACGCCAACCGTACCGGCGACATCGGTCTGCTGAAAATCATCAGCGAAGGCGGTGTGGCTTCCGGTGTGCGTCGTATCGAAGCGGTCACCGGCGCTGCGGCGCTGGCATACTTGAACGCTGCCGAAGAACAACTCAAGGAAGCGGCCAACCTGGTCAAGGGCAGCCGCGACAACCTGATCGACAAGCTGTCGGCTGTGCTTGAGCGCAACCGTCTGCTGGAAAAGCAACTCGAGCAGTTGCAGGCCAAGGCTGCCAGCGCGGCGGGCGACGATCTGTCGGCTTCCGCCCTGGACGTCAAAGGCGTGAAAGTGCTGGCCGTGCGTCTGGACGGTCAGGATGGCAAGGCGCTGCTGGCGCTGGTCGATCAACTGAAAAACAAACTCGGCCGCGCAGTGATCCTGCTCGGCAGTGTCCATGAGGAAAAGGTCGTTCTGGTTGCAGGCGTAACCAAAGACCTGACTGGCCAACTCAAAGCCGGTGATTTGATGAAGCAAGCCGCTGCGGCAGTGGGCGGGAAGGGCGGTGGTCGTCCAGACATGGCGCAGGGCGGTGGTACTGACGCTGGCGCACTGGATGCGGCATTGGCCCTGACTGTTCCATTTGTAGAGCAGGGTTTATAAGGCAGTGTGTCCGGCCCACAGTCTAGTGGTGGGCCGGAACGCTGTTTGAGTGATTATTTGGGCGCCCTTCATGGGCAGAGGCGGCTTTGAAATGGCTTTGATCGTACAGAAATTTGGAGGCACCTCGGTCGGCACTGTCGAGAGAATCGAGCAGGTCGCCGACAAGGTTAAGAAATTCCGCGATGCCGGCGATGACCTGGTGGTTGTGCTGTCTGCAATGAGCGGCGAAACCAACCGTCTGATCGATCTGGCCAAGCAAATCAGTGGCGACGGCCAGCCGGTTCCGCGTGAGCTGGATGTGATCGTCTCCACCGGTGAGCAGGTGACGATTGCCCTGTTGGCTATGGCGCTGATCAAGCGCGGCGTGCCAGCGGTGTCCTACACCGGCAACCAGGTACGGATTCTGACGGATAGCGCGCACAATAAAGCGCGTATCTTGCAGATTGATGACCAGAAGATTCGCGGTGATCTGAAAGCAGGTCGTGTGGTGGTTGTCGCCGGTTTCCAGGGCGTCGACGAGCACGGCAACATCACCACCCTCGGTCGTGGCGGTTCCGACACCACCGGCGTGGCGCTGGCGGCAGCCTTGAAGGCTGACGAATGCCAGATCTACACCGACGTCGACGGCGTCTACACCACCGACCCGCGTGTGGTGTCCGTGGCCCAGCGCCTGGACAAGATTACCTTCGAAGAGATGCTGGAAATGGCCAGCCTCGGTTCCAAGGTGTTGCAGATCCGTGCGGTGGAATTCGCCGGCAAGTACAACGTTCCGCTGCGCGTACTGCACAGCTTCAAGGAGGGTCCGGGCACCCTCATTACTATTGATGAAGAGGAAACCATGGAACAGCCGATCATTTCCGGCATCGCTTTCAACCGCGATGAAGCCAAGCTGACCATCCGTGGCGTGCCAGACACCCCGGGCGTTGCATTCAAGATTCTCGGCCCGATCAGCGCCGCGAACATCGAAGTCGACATGATCGTGCAGAACGTTGCGCACGATAACACCACCGACTTCACCTTCACCGTACACCGCAATGACTTCCAGGCCGCGCAAACCGTACTGGAAAACACCGCTCGCGAGATCGGTGCCCGTGAAGTCGTTGGCGACATCAAGATCGCCAAGGTCTCGATCGTCGGTGTCGGCATGCGCTCCCACGCAGGTGTGGCCAGCCGCATGTTCGAATCCCTGGCGAAAGAAAGCATCAACATCCAGATGATCTCGACTTCGGAAATCAAGGTTTCCGTGGTGATCGAAGAGAAGTACCTGGAACTGGCTGTGCGCGCCCTGCACACGGCTTTCGAACTGGACGCGCCGGCCCGAACGGGCGAGTGATGCGTTTGCCGAAGGGCGCGGTCTGACCGCGCCCTTTTGTTTTTTTGAATGGTGCGGCTCGAAGCTGTTCTTTTGCCCGCGCTAGTCAATACTCAGGCATGTAGGGCTACGATCTTTCAGGTTGTAGGTCGAGTGCCTTTTTTTTGCAGACTGTTGTCCCTGAAATGAAATGCGTGAGGAGAAAGGTATGCTGATTCTGACTCGTCGGTGCGCAGAAAGCCTGATTATTGGTGATGGAGAAATCACCGTGACCGTGCTCGGCGTTAAAGGAAATCAAGTGCGTATCGGTGTCAACGCCCCGAAAGAGGTTGCGGTCCACCGTGAGGAAATTTACCTGCGTATAAAGAAAGAGAAGGACGAAGAACCAAGCCATTAATTTTTATCGTTTTTTATGTTTGCAAACGGGGAAGAAGCTGGTTAATATACGCCCCGTGTTGCGGAGAGCTGGCCGAGTGGCCGAAGGCGCTCCCCTGCTAAGGGAGTACACCTCAAAAGGGTGTCGGGGGTTCGAATCCCCCGTTCTCCGCCATTATTTGCGTAGTACGTTGTAATCTGGCTTCTTCGGTAAGTTGTTGAAATTACTAGAAAAAAGCGCTTTACAAAAAGATTCGACGGCCTATAATGCGCGGCAACAAATGCACTCGTAGCTCAGCTGGATAGAGTACTCGGCTACGAACCGAGCGGTCACAGGTTCGAATCCTGTCGAGTGCACCATTTAAGAGTTGTTTGCAGTGATGTGAGCTACTCTGTTTCAACCAGTTGTGATCTGGTCTAAAAACACAAATTGCACTCGTAGCTCAGCTGGATAGAGTACTCGGCTACGAACCGAGCGGTCACAGGTTCGAATCCTGTCGAGTGCACCAAACAACAAAAAGCCCGCGTTTAACGCGGGCTTTTTGCCGTCTGGGATTTGGCTTTTCCTCTGGTACAACCTCTCTCATCGAATTCGACGTGTGCGCTACGACCTCGCTTGGTGTCGTATCGGTAGCTCGTGGCCGAATTGCGAATACTGATCTTGTCTGGCTTGCCGAGGGCGCTTTCGACGTCTTGCCGGGTCATGCCGGCGACAATCCGTTGATTGATGATTGCTTCCCTGCGTTCTCTGGCATCGATCAGGTTTCCACATTTGTCCTCTGTCTGGCCGACGACCGTTGGCTCCCTCCTTTTGATATTCGTACGTGATGTTTCACGAAAGTCCGCTTCCGGCATAAGCGACACTGTGCTGCCGGGGGTAAACGTGCGTACTTCCTGGAGCGAAAGGCTTTCTCCGGCCGTACAACTCAGCGTGGTGAAGGTGATGCGGCCGTTTGCTGCCTCGCAGCGGTGAACGGTTGAGGCAAGTACCACGGGCGGCAGGCAGAGCAGGGCGATCAGCAGAAAATAACAGGCATTCAATGGCATCAAACGTCCTCCATGACGGTCTGACTCAAGGGTAGCCGCTACATTTTTCGGCGCTGGTGTGTTTTCTTTTCAGAATGAGTCGTCGCATTTTTACGGATCAGGACGGCGCTCAGGTTTGTCTCGCAAGCGCTTGTTTCAGCCGCGATTTTTTAACATTTAAAACCGTTGGGCGGTGTATCATTGCGCCCGTCAGCCCCGCCGGGGCTTGTGGAATACCTCCATGGACTTACCCAGTAGTAATTCAGTAAACCGCTTTTCCAATCATGAATTGACTGATTGATCCTTCCGGCGTGCCCCGCTGCTGGGAGTGGAGTTCGCCTATGTCCGAAGTTGAAGTAAAGAAAACGCAAGAAAGCCTGCAGGACCGCCTCGCTCAAGTGATTGAGCTGTTGCAGCGTCAGCGGGTGGTCGAAGACCTGACTCATCGCCAGGAAGGTCCGCATCACGACCGGGTTGAAAACCTGGTTCACCGGCAAAACCTCGTCGAGCTGCAACGCAAGCTCGATGACCTGCACTCCGCCGACGTTGCCTACATCCTTGAAGCCTTGCCGCTGGACGATCGTCTGACGCTCTGGCAATTGGTCAAGGCTGACCGCGACGGCGACATCCTGCTCGAAGTGTCCGACTCGGTACGTGAAACCCTGATCGCCGACATGGACGATCACGAGCTCCTGGCGGCGGCCAAGGACATGGATGCCGACGAACTGGCTGACCTGGCCTCCGAGCTGCCGCGAGACGTCGTCCACGAGCTGATGGAAACCCTTGATGGCCAGCAGCGTGAGCGCGTTCGCTCCGCGTTGTCCTATGACGAGGAGCAGGTCGGTGCGCTGATGGACTTCGAGATGGTGACGATCCGTGAGGACGTCAGTCTCGAGGTGGTGTTGCGCTACCTGCGCCGACTCAAGGAGCTACCGGGTCACACCGACAAACTGTTCGTGGTCGATTACGACGGCGTGCTCAAGGGCGTGCTGCCGATCAAGCGTTTGCTGGTCAACGACCCGGAAAAACAAGTATCGGAAGTGATGGCCAGCGACCCGGTGAGTTTTCACCCGGACGAAGACGCCTACGATGCTGCACAAGCGTTCGAACGTTACGACTTGATCTCGGCCCCGGTGGTCGACAAGAACGGCAAACTGATCGGCCGTCTGACCATCGATGAAATGGTCGACCTGATTCGTGAAGAGAGCGAAAACGAAGTTCTCAACATGGCGGGTCTGCGTGAAGAGGAAGATATTTTCGCGTCAGTCTGGAAATCTCTGCGCAACCGCTGGGCCTGGCTGGCAATCAACCTGATCACCGCCTTTATTGCCTCTCGCGTGATCGGATTGTTCGAAGGTTCGATCGAGAAGCTGGTGGCGCTCGCGGCCTTGATGCCGATCGTGGCGGGCATCGGTGGTAACTCGGGTAACCAGACCATCACCATGATCGTTCGCGCCATGGCGCTGGACCAGGTGAGTACCGGCAATACCTCGCGTCTGATGCGCAAGGAGCTGGCCGTCGGTTTGATCAACGGTTTGGTGTGGGGTGGGGTGATTGGTGCGGTGGCCTACCTGCTTTACGGCAGTTGGTCCCTCGGCGTGGTGATGACCGCTGCCATGACGCTCAACCTGTTGCTCGCGGCGTTGATGGGGGTGTTGATCCCCATGACCCTGGCGAAGATGGGTCGCGATCCGGCGATGGGCGCCAGCGTGATGATTACGGCCATGACCGACAGCGGTGGTTTCTTCATCTTCCTCGGGCTGGCGACTATTTTCCTGCTCTGATCCCCACGCAGAACAAAACCCGCCATCCGGCGTAGAACTGTAGGAGCGAGCCTGCTCGCGATGGACTCAAGAACGACGCGTTTTTCCAGTATTAACGCATCATCGTTTACGTCCATCGCGAGCAGGCTCGCTCCTACAGGTTTCCGGGTGGCGGGTTTTTTTGTGCCTGAATTTCAGGCAAAAAAAAGCCAGCGATTAAGCTGGCTTGAGTGTTCGGATGAATCAGGAGGCGTCTGCGGCCATTTCGGCGTCGTGGGCAATCAGCGAAACGAGTGCGTTCTGCTGACGGTGGGAGAGTTGGCGGAAGCGCTGCAGCAGTTCGCGTTCGTGCAGTGACAGCTCCGGGCTGTCCAGTCGCATGCTCAACTCTTCACCCAGTGCGCCTTCCTGAATGAGACTCTGCTCAAGGCGCGCAATGATTTCGGAGTTCATGCTGCGATGATGATTGCGAGCCACCTCGGCAATGCGTTCACGCATTCCGTCTGGCAGACGTACGACGAACTTGTCAGCCGTACGGCTGGAATAAATTGCCTGTTTCAATGGGCGCATATATTTAACCGGTTAGTTCAGGGGAGCGGTTCTCGGGATTGGCCGCGCGATGTCTGATAGGACAAGGACTCTGGCCAAATGTTCAACCTGAATTGATAGAGGCTCGCATCATGCCTCAAAGAAGCCAGATCATTGGCGTCAATTCTGTGACAAATATTGAACTGGATAAAGGCGTTATGCCAGCACCAATTATCAGAAATGCGGACTGGTTTGAAAAGACTACCCATGTCCGTATCGCTGGCCGCGTCCTATTGCACGACAGGAGATGTCCTGGGACACCTGAAGGTGCATGCTGTGCGGATTTCGATCACGATTCCTTACTTCGTACAGAATAGTGGCAATTGGCCGATTTACTAGTGGCAACCACGACATGGGGGGCTAATTCAGGATGGATGGCAGACTGATTTACCTGATGGGGCCTTCCGGATCCGGCAAGGACAGTCTCATCGAGGCTGCTCGCGAGCCTTTGCAGGCAATCAACTGCGAAGTGGTGCGTCGGGTCATTACGCGTTCAGCCGAATCCGTGGGCGAGGATGCCATCGGTGTTTCCCGTGAAGAGTTCGCGCGCCGCAAAGAAGAGGGCGACTTTGCGCTGTGCTGGCATGCCAATGGCCTGGATTACGGCATTCCCATCGTGATCGATCAATGGCTCAAGGAGGGCAGGGATGTCCTGATCAACGGCTCCCGCGGGCACTTGGCCCAGGCGTTACGCCGCTATCCGGCGCTGGTGCCGATTCTGTTGACGGTCAGGGAGGACGTGCTGCGAGAGCGCTTGTTGCGGCGCGGGCGTGAAAGTCTGGCGGAGATTGAGGCGAGATTGCGCAGAAATGAACTGTTCACGGCGGACGCCTCAGTCGGTGAGACGCTTATCCACCAACTCGACAATTCAGGCGAACTTTCGGACACAGTGGCCGGCCTGTTGAAGCTGATACAAGTCAGCGCAACACCGGATCAAACTTGATCTTGCGCCCAGCGACCAGCGCCAGCACAAACAACGCACTGAAAACGCCGCAGGCAATCAACGGCAGAGTGACGATTGCGTCCTCTACCAGTGATAAATGAAGAATGCCGCTGAGCAGGGCGAGGACGAAAAATCCTGCGGCTGATTTGGACATGCTGTGCTCCTGATGGGTTGTTCAAAATGCCAGGCGTTCTGAAGACTGCGCTGGCAGCAGGACATTTTCCTGGCTCACTTCTTGACCGACAAAACCCTGTTGATTACCCAACACCGCCAATTGAGGTGCCTTCTGTACCTGGAGGTAATGAGGCATTCGTTGGGCAACCGGCTCGGCACCGCTCTGCGGGGCAAAATGAAAACCCAAAAAAATCGCCAGAGCGATCGCGTTCGAGAGTAAAAGGGCGCGGTTCATGAGGGCTGACCTCCGTTGTTCTTTGAGAACAGCTGAAGCAGCCGACGTGCCAAGAGTCTAGCGGCTATTAAATCCTTTAAAAACAAAGAATTAAGATAATCGTGCAAGGTGGTCTCATTGCAATTTGCAATGATGGCTTTTTGCGGTGATGCAATTTGCACGGTTAACAAATCCCGTGCTGTAGAGGGGAGTCTGCCTACACTTAAAAAGCCTACGGACGACATGACAAAATCAGACCCGCCCGTTAACATGCACGCCGTCCATCGCATCGCATTTCTCGCGTGCGACTTGTGTCTCAGTAGCTCAATTGGATAGAGCATCCCCCTCCTAAGGGGAAGGTTGGCAGTTCGAACCTGCCCTGGGACACCATATAATTCAAGGCTTTCAGCGATTTTATGCTTTTCCGCCGTAACCCCGTGGGTGCAGGGCGGGTGCATCAGGAAATGCTCCAAGCAGTAAAAAGCCCCGCATAGGATCACCTAGTGGGGCTTTTTTATGTCGGTCGAAGGCGCTCGCCACGTACTGATCCTGAGCGCGGTTTGAGCAAGCGACTCCCTAATTTCATGCTCGCTGTCCTTACTGCCGTGGCGTCTGATAATGAAAAGTGCAGGGGCTGATAGAGGTAATCGCTCAGATTTCACGTAGCGACGCGCTCTCTTTTTCCGTACTGAAACTGAAATGACTTCGATATTCGCTGCTGTCGCTTCTATCCCTGCGCAGCAGGCCCACCATCACGAAGTGATGTGTAGTGGGTTACACATTGCCGCCTTCAGTTTTGTTCAAACTGGGGGTTGCATTGGGTGATGCTCCAAGCGCTTAACTGACTGATAAGGCAGTTAAAAGCGACGGAGAAGCGCTATGGCTTACGCAATCATCAGGGCGAAGAAACTCAAAACCATGGGAGCGGTGTCGAGGTCGGCACAGCACACGTTCAGGATGCAGCCCACCCCGAATGCAGATCCTATACTCACAGGGCGAAACCGGACGGTGGGGGCCAAAGGATCGGAGCAGATACTCGCTGCCCTGGTGCGCACGTTGCCGACGAAAAGACGTAAGGATGCGGTGCTCGCGATTGAGTACCTGGTCACCGCGTCCCCTGAAGCTTTCAAGCGTCACGGTGGACGTCTGGATGACATGGGGGACGGTTACTTTGCCGATGCGTTGAAGTGGCTGAAGACGCGCCACGGTGCAGCGAATGTCCTCAGTGCGACCATCCACCTGGATGAGTCAACGCCGCATATGGTCGTTTACGTTGTGCCTATGACAGCAGACAGGAGGCCGTCGTGCCGCGACTTCCTTGGCGGGCCTGAGAAGCTCAGAGCGATGCAAACCAGCTTCCATGCCAAGGTTGGTGCGCAACGTGGGCTGGAGCGTGGCGTGGAGGGTTCGAAGGCAAAACATGAGGCCGTGTCAGCATTCTACTCGACCATGACCGCAGCAGGCGAAGCTCCGGTGCTGAAGCCTCGCGACTATGCAGCCGCGGCTGTCGGTATGAAGACAGAAGCCTGGCTGCGAGCCGAAGCCGTGGCCAGCGCCAATGCCCTGGGCGCAGCTCGTCACGCACGTTCAAAACAGGCAGTGCTTTCACGTGCGCGGGCTGTGAAAAAAGCAGCGTCCCTGGTGGAAGATCGGCAGAGAGAAATAGAACGGCGGGAGCACCGGTTGCGCAGCAGAGAAGTGGATCTGGATCGGCGCTCCAGGAGCATTGACGACCTGGTGAGCCAGGCCAGTGAGGCGGAGCAAAAAGCGGTGGTGCTCGCCGCTGAAAAGTTCGACTTGGAGCATCGTCTAAAAATGCTTGAAAGCAGCCTGTGCAGAGGCAAAGTCTGGGCACGAGGGGAACACAATGATCCGGAGTTCACGCTTGGCTGAGTGCACCACCTGATCTCTAGCGTTGAAAATGACAAACACTGCACTAGGCTGGGGCGTTTAGATGTGGGAAGTGATATCAGGATGACAACCACGGACTATTAGTCAGCAGTCCAGAGCCCGCCTAGCGCGGGCTTTTAAATGGTGCCAGGTATGACGCGTTGCGCGTAAGCACAATCGGTTTGATGTGATTTTACGAAGAGCAACTAAAATTAATCATCATCTCCATCTGAGAAAATGGCATGCGACGATAAGGCGTTTCCTAGTAAGGAACTGGTAAGAATATTTTTTGTTCCAAAGGTTCGTGCGGCACTTCCTAACTTATTTCGTTCAATAACGCTGCCGATTTTGGCAAAGTCTAGAGCTGTAGGGATTTTGAAATTTTTTGTGGATAGGTGCGGCGTGCTGCGGCTTGGTAGTAAATCATTGATTTCCGATTGAAGTTTTCCGATAATTTTTTGCGATTCTTTGTCGCTGTTTGCTTTCAGTTCTTTCAGTTCTATCAGTTGTTTGTTGATGCTGTCGAGCGAGTCATTTTGAGACTTGATTATTTCTTGCGCTTGCTTGGCTTCTGTATCTGTTTCGAGTTTTGATTGGATTAAGTCCATGAGGAATGAGCCCATATCATCGGCGCTTCCAGCTAGACCATTAAATAAATCTAAGAAGTAGGCGACTAGAGGGTCGTCTGAGAAGTCCGGATATTTAACGCGGTGGTCAATTTCGCTCCAGCCTTCTTGGAATATTGTTCTTACTTGCAGTTCTGCTGTGAGTACCGATTTTTCCGGTTGAAGATGAATAATGTAGTGAATTGAACGGTATCCGTTGCTATGTGTCACAGAACGGACATCATCCATTTCAGCTATAGCATTTAACACGGCATCACCCATTCTGCTATAGACAATAACTTCAGAAGGATCCCATGTGGCACGTACAGCATTGTCGATCGCGATACATTCACTTTTGAGTAGATGTAGTACCCGAACACCTATTAGGTCGGTCACGACCGATAGATAATTGTCACTACTCACCGTTAGCCATTTTTCAGCGGCCTTGGGGTCGGTTTTTTTACGATAAATTTTCTTCAGTAAGCTAAAGCTGTCTTTGATTCGCCATCGTACCGAATGGACACTTGGAAAATCTCTGATTCGAGATGAAATGAGTTCTGCCGCACTGCGCAGTGATTTTTGCTGCTCGTTATAGTGCGTTTCAATAGCCTTCAAATCTTCCCAGTTGATCTTTGAGTTTAGCCATTGCTCATCTGAAATATTAGCCCGCCGACGAAAATCTTCTTCTGTTAGTCCCGTTACCATTAAGGTGCTCCTTCGGATGTCTTGCTCTGTTTAGGCGGTTTCGGGAATGTACCACTGACCGGCTTCAGCACACAGCCCCATGTCCCCACCGACCGGTGCTTACCTCAACGAAAATCGTCCGGTTAAGAAAAAATGAGCTGAAAAAGCACTTATCCCCCTCCCGCCGACGCACTCTGTGTGATTTTTTTGTGCAAATCTGAAAGTAGTGCAATCCGGGGTCTAGCCCAGGCTGGCTGCGGGCTTTGGCAGGCGATTGGTTTTTTCATTTTGTGCAAAGTTTTTCAGTGAAATGCAAACACCTTGCACAAGCATAGGGCGCTTCCTGACTACGTTTCGATTCACAAAACCCAATGGCAATAAGGGTGCGGCGGTGTTTTCTTAAAGTGAGTGGGCTGATTTTTTTGGTAGGCGTTTTTATGAACCGAGAGTGAAGGAAAGGCATGCGCGCCATACGGAGTAGGGGTTTCAGCTAGATTGGCAAGGTTTTGTCGATTTCATTTCATTACATGGGAAGTGCTGGGATGGCGCTGTCAAAGCTCCAACATTCTTGCCTTCAGGAAGAAATCGAAAACGCACACAGGCATGTGCTCGCAACGTATGGAGAAGGATATCGACGGAAGCTCTAAGAGTCCCAGTTCACAAGGATAACCATAAAAAAGTGCTGTTTTTGGCAGCTCCCGGGATCGGCGAAGTCTTGCAGGCGGGGTGGTACTTGGAGAGGGTAAAGTGAGGCCGCTTACACGGCCTTCGTTGGGCTCCACTCGGTAGGATTTTCCTGCCAAGAAATGATTGCTGACTCACGCCATCCGACGCGCCCTGGTGAGATTCGTACAGATCTGGGGAAGTGCCCTGTTTTCATAAGTCGCCATAGGGTGGTTCGAGAAAGGGAGGTGGCATCCAGCACATCCCTTTCCCGCATGAAACGATCCAGTTTATTCAAGTTGGGCTCCTATGATCTGAGCCTATGCGACACTCCTAAATTGGAATGGCTGCTAAGTCTCAGGCCGCGGAGTTTGCACGCAGAAGTTTCCGAAGCGCAACGTGGGTATCTACTACTATTTCCTTCTGTACCGCAGGTGGCATAGTTGCCAGTGTTGGTGCTAGTGCTTCCTTCTCCGCTCCATCAAATAACTTTTCAATTTCTTTTCCGAAGGTGACCCAGGTGAGTTCTTGGGTTTTTGTTTGTCGTTCGCGCATGCTATTGCAGCGAGCAAGCAATCCATCATGCTCGTCAAGGCTTTTGAGGAACAAAGCACGAGACAAAGTGAACAGCTCCAACAGAATATCCAGCGTCCCCTCTTGCTTCAGCGCCCTTGCCAAAAGCGCTTGATGATACTCTTTGTTGATTGTACTCGGAACGCCTACCAGCTTTATGCGTGCTTCTGCTACTTGAATAACCAATTTGTTGTGGATGTCTGTTCTGGCTTCAGCGATGAGACGTAAATCCTGAGCTTCCTTTCTAAGCTTGGCACTGCGTTCAATTTCTTCATTGATTTTACTTTGATCGATGGTGGCTGATTTGGCCATCGCATTCCAGGAGGCATCAGTGCGGTCGGCTTGGCTTTCAAGTTCAGAGGCTTTCTTCTTTAGTCGTTGGTCTTCTTGCGTTACCTCGGTGAGCTGCTTTTGAAGAGCAATATAAGCGGTTTTGTTTGCCTCGAAGCAAGCTAGTCGCTCCTGTAGCTCTGGATTCAGGTTGTCTCGTTCAATAGTAGTGAGTTGCATGTTGTTGTTCCTTGATTGCTTGGTTTTGATGATTGTTAATTGATTTGTTTTGGTCTGGTTGAAAGCATGTGTCATGCTGTATTTACATGTTAATTTTAACACAATACAATTGTATATCTGACAAAGTTGGGTGGGGTTGATGAGGATTAATTGTCGAGAGTGCAA
This sequence comes from Pseudomonas sp. GM60, assembly GCF_000282415.1. Taxonomy (NCBI): domain Bacteria; kingdom Pseudomonadati; phylum Pseudomonadota; class Gammaproteobacteria; order Pseudomonadales; family Pseudomonadaceae; genus Pseudomonas; species Pseudomonas sp. GM60. The sequence continues at coordinate 23,153 of NZ_AKJI01000105.1, read as the reverse complement.
GGGGAAAGCATTGATTTCAGAGGTTGAGGATGTGTCTTTAGAGCTGAAGAGGCTCTATTGTTTATGTTTGAATCCTAGGTGTGCTTATTCTTTTGTTATGAGCTTTAGTTTTTCTCACAGCCTTAAGCCTTCTGCAAAGGAGGAGAATGGTTTTTTGCTTGATCGCCTTCGAGAATTACCCAGTCACAAGAAACTTCAAATACTTGAGCAGTTGGATATGTTGACATGAGCAGGGTCGTGCCAGGTGTTCTGACCTTTCAAGATCTTCAGCACATCACGGGATATCAAAGGCGTTCGGATGTTGAGCGAACACTAATAGATCAGGGTGTGCACATATTTCGTGGTCGTGCTGGCCCTTGGACAACTCTTGATCTAATTAATCAGGCGGGTGGCTTAAATCCGGCCAGCGATGAAAAATATGCGCCTGACATCCTGTGATGCGAGCAGGGGGGAACTAAAGGCATCGCAAGGTAGTGGATTTTTCATTCAAGGTCAGTCAACGAGACTATTGGTCGTCGAACAACCAGTCTTTCTGACCCGCTAGTTCGGCCACTTGAACGCACATTGGCGCGATCTGTCGGAGAAGGCCCTTAGCAATGTGGAGCTGCTCGCGAAGCTTGCGGTTGTCGTCTCTCATATCGGCAATTTGCTCGGATTGCCGGATCATCAATTCGATACCAGCAATGAATGCCTGGCTACCCGTGGCTTTTCCTGTCATGGCTTTGGCTTGCAGGATCAAAAAGGGCGATGGGTTTCGGATGGTGAGCACCTTTTTCTGTTCTTTCATTGCATCTTTCCTTGCTAGCAGTTTTTGACCTGGTGCGCCGATCGAGCTCGAAAAGTGATAGCAATTTTTCGACGCTGAAGGGCGGAAAGCTGCTCGCCAAGTGGCGATGCGTTCACTGGCTTTGGCGTGCCTGAATGTCCGCCGCTTGGATAGCTATTTTTTCTAGATCAACTTTTCGATATTCCATCAACAAAAATCTCACATCCCCACCTTTACCGTGTCTGATTTCGAAAACTGCAGGGATTCAAGGTTTCGAGGGGAAACCCTTATAAACCGGGGCTTACAGACCATCGATTCAATCCCTGTGTTTTTTTCGAGGGAATGTAGATGCAGTCAATACCCTTATTAAACAGAGGTGTGTTCCCTTATTCCCTATCCTCTAGGCTATTAAGGGAACCCTGTAAGCCACGGATTTATTGGTTCCTTCCCTCATTCCCTGTATTCCCTTTAAAAAACACTGTTCCCGGCAGTCGTCATGCCTTGAGCAGATTGACAGCTGCGCGCGCCTTCGCTCTAAGGTTTCAAGGGAAGCGGTTCACTACGACAACTGAGGGCGACCGCCTGGCGTGCAGACTTGTTCACTGGCCTGCGCCTTCATGATCAAGTTTTACGGGATCAATCACATAAAAACGCGACTTTCCTCCGCCTGGCATGACATAGCTTTTGTTACTACGTTTCTGGCCTGCCTCAATGTCCACCTTGGCGAGCGCGTCCGCGCCCTGGAGCGCACGAACAATCCTTTTCAGGTTGAAACCGATAGCGGCCTCTGCCAGACCTGGATTGTTAAACAGGTACAGGCGCGCCCCGCATTCGACTTCGTAGTAACCGGCTCGGTTATGCACAGTAGTGGTGCCAGAGTGGCGCAACTCGGAAAAACGACTGTCGCCGTGCAAGTCAATGAAGTTAGCGATGCCGCGCAGGATTTGGCGATCCTCTGCGTTACCGTCTCCCATTGTTGAAAGCCATTCATTGAACAACAGGCGACAGGCTTTAGTAGCTGTACCTTCGGGCCAGTTTATTAGCTTGCGACGAATTGCCAGTTCACCGGCTAGCGCCATAATTGCAAAGCGATCCGCGACGCGGCCAGCCTGTGAGCTTTCTGTACCAAAGGCCTGCCGCTCGTGACGGAAGGCGCTGTGCAGATCCTCAGGTTGTTTAATCAGGGATTCGACGAATGCTGGGCCTACATGGCCGTAGTTCTGAGCAACGGCATCGTTGAGCGTCCGGTGGAACTCTTGTCCGGTCATACCGTGAACTTCATCAAAGGCACGGTGTGTGCGATTTCCTGCATTCACATCCACCATTCGGAGCTCGGCACCGGCGTGCGCATTGCTTCCCCCGATGGCAGCGTGGTCTGACAATGAACGCTCGCCGCTGGAAAGCGCCAGTACGCGCCATGTCAATTTGGCACGGCCTTCCCGTTCACGGGTCATGGTGCCTTTGCCCGTGCCATTGGCGATTGCATATGCCATTTCCTGCACGCGCTTAGGATCCGCTCGCTTAATTTCGTCCAGGATCAAGACAGTGTCGTTGCGTGACGCCGCTTCAATCTCGACGCCGCCTTTCGATACGTCCCATGACGCCGCGAAATTGCCTGGATTTCCCCACACAGATGCGGCCAATAGCTGCGCGAGCGATTTGCCACTCGACGAATCCCCTACCAGGTGCACACCGCCCCCATTCACCCCCACCTTGGCGAGCAGAGGCCCTGCCAAGGCGCAGCAGACCGACAGGATCAATACCGGGTTGCCCAGGCAGCGTGTGGCTATCTCGGTTTGCCAGCCGTTGATAGATCCCTTGCAGGTGAAGATATTTGCTGCCTTGCCAGAATCTTGGAAGCGCACGTTATCGCCGCCAATAACGCGAGAGGGCAGTACAAACGCTCCAGACTCATGCCAACCCGGTTTGGTGGTGGTGGCGATCACCAAATTTGGCGATTGGTGGCTAGCCAGGTATGGAACGATCTGGCGACGCTGATGGTGTTCTATGACCAAACCCCGCCCCAACAGAACCTTCATGACTTCATCACCTTTACCGGCCAGCGCCTCCATGGGCATAACCCACTCGATGCGTCTTCCCCGGTGACTGAAAGAAAGCAGTCGCCCAATGGTGCCGTCCTCTGAATTAACGGTTTCAGCTTCTACGGTCAACGGCGTGCAGATCCAATGATCCACTGGTATGGCCTTTTCCTCCGGCCCGCTTTGCTTCAACCCGTGATACCAGGTGCCTGCCTTGTATGTCTTGCCCTCGATGGTGCGAGGGTGCTCGTAGACGGCATAACGTGGTCGTTCCAGTTTTTCAGGTGCTGGAGCGACAGGTTCGCCAACAAGGCTCAGGGGGGACGCTTTCTCGTGAATGCTCATACCTTGCGGCTCCTTTTGGATTGTCCTGTAAGCCACAGGCACAGGTCGTTGAAATCGGATAGGTCGGACGGGGCATCGCCGGGCCATTCGGGGAAAACCACACGAGCATTGGTTGCTCGGGCTGCTTGGTTGGCAGCGCGCTTTCCCGGATTGCCAATTGTTTTGCGGTCGTCATCACCGGCAATCACCAGATCCAGCGTTGCGCCGTAGCGCTCGCGCATTGCCACGGCCACGGATTTGAGGTTGCCCGCGTTCATTGCACAGACCACCGGACTACCGGTGTTTTTATGCAGCGTTGCGCCAGTGGCCCAGCCTTCGCAGACATACAGGCGGCAGCCTTCGGAGAACTTGCCCAGGGGCGAATAGCAACCCTGGACTCGGCCACCCGTCAAAAAGCGTTTACCGCCGTCCGGCATGATGATTTGCAGGTTGACCAGGCGCCCGTCATCGCAGAGCGGAACCAGCAGACGGCCCTGTCCTAACTGGCGCAATAGATACGGCTGTACACCTTTGGCGAGCAAGTAGGTGTGCAGTGGGTCGGCGGGCTTCGCCATTTTCCAGAGCTGCGAGGCTTGGTTGGCAGCCGCAAGTTTTTTCTTCTCCTGGAGCTGCTGTATGCGCAGAGCGGATGCCGTGCGCTCCAGTTCGGCCTGCCACCGACGTTCCTGGAGCTGCTGAGCATCGGCAGTCGTGAGGTTGAACAGGCCCAGGCGCAGACGTTCGTCAATCTCCTTGGCTGCCTCCATTTGCCGGCAACCATTGAGGTAGGCCAACAGGGACACCAGGTCACCTCCGTGCGCGCTGTCGTCGGCAAAATCATTCCACCGGCCAGAGTCGAGTGACACGCCGAAGGAACCGGCTTTCTGATCCCCACGAGCAATGTTGGGTGCCACCCATTCGCGGCCTTTGCGTGTGCCTCCAGGCAGCCATTCAGGCAGCAGCGTTTCGGCGGCGCTCAGGGCGTGCAGGGCTGTTTGGCGTATCAGATCAAGCGGGCTGAGACTGCTCATTGCACACCTCCACACGTCACAGCGACTGGCACAAAATTCCCGTGTTCGTTCAGGGTGTAAGGTTGGTTGGGCTTCAAACCGTTTTCGCCGATGTACCCGATCTTGGTGCGGCACCGACGTGCCTGTCCGTCGTAGTACCGGATACGGATTTCCCCTTTGTCACCTGCAGAAGCAATGCCTCCGAGCCCCGTGTTCGCGACGCCTCGATCCCCAACTGAGGCGGTACCAACATCTCCGGCAGTAGCCGTCCCGCTGACACCTGCCGAGGCCTCCCCAAAGCTCCGTGCAGAGGCGGTGCCCTTGAATCCAGCGAAGGCCTTGCCCCACAGTCCGGCCGTGGCTGTACCGTAAGTACCGGCGCTCGCTGTGCCTCTATCCCCTGCGATGGCAATACCACCCTGGCCGACCAGCGCCGCCCCGTCGCTTCCCGATATAGCGACTCCTGAATCTCCTGCCTTGGCACGCTGAAAGTCTCCAACTTGGCAGTAGTCTGGAAGAGCTACCTGGCCACTGTCCCTGGCACTGGAGTTGTCCTGGTGCTGATCATCAACGGCTTTTTTCAGGCAAGCAGATCCCGTCAGCGCATCGCTGCGCTCTTCAAAGTTCTTCATTTCGATTCTTCCGTAAAGATGGGAGGAGGGTCACATGGCTCGTATGCCTGCTACCCATCCGTGAGGGCTCACATCAAGGGTGGCCAGTCGTCACGCTACTTTCTTGAGCGCCTCGCTACGGGCAATTTGGCGCGATGTTGTCGCAACCAGCTAATCACCTCTGCTGCAAACCACCTTTTCGCCGCTTTCACTCCAGTAGCGCAGGGCTGTACGCTCGTCGGGAAGTCGGGCTGAACAACAACCCTGCGCTCAACGGTGTAGGTGGATAGCTTCAAGTAAGCAGCGATGTCCTGCGCTGTCCACAGCTCGTCTTCAGCCGCTACAGCTGGACGTTGCAACTGCCGAATCAGTTCTTGGATCGAGCTGAGCAGATCTACCAGAGTGGGTGGCAAGTCACCTGACATGGTTTTCCCCTTTTGATTGGCCATTCTGCGACGGCGACTCATAAACCACGGACTGAATGACCCGCGAAACGTCCTCCCCAAGCCCTTCTAAAAAAGAGGCGATCATTTGGGGGGTATAAGTGGTGGGCCGCTGCACTTCGTCGAAGAGGATTTGTAGCAACTGGATGGAATCCTGGGCCCGTTTCAGCTTGTGAAATTCGTCTTCGGAAAGGCTGTAGGGGCGGTTCATTTATTGATCCCCACGCGCCAAGCGCCGATGTTGCGGAGAGCTTCGAGATCGATCAGGAACGTGGTCGATGCCAGCGTTAGCTGGCCAAGCGATTGGCCGGCGCGATCAAACAGGCATATGGTGATTTTCATGCTGATGCTCCTTGAGTAATCGCGAGGCTAGAAGACGGCGATTGTTTACATGCAAGGGGCGCAGTGCTGGCATCGTTTATCAGCAGAGGAGTAGAATTCAGTGGTCGCATGGTTTTTCCTAAGAGTTCTGTGCGGTGGGTCGGGTCAGTGGTCGAAACACTGACTCGGCACTTTTTCTTTCAGGCCTGTGCTCATCAGGCCGCAGTGTGATTTGAATCCCTTCTTGTTTTGCGCCCTTCAGCGCTGCAGCCATCACCTGGCCCCATCCTTCGCTACCCGCTCAATCCAAGCTTTCAACTCGGCCACTAAGATCAGACGTCGGCGTCCAAGCTTGAATGCTTTGAGGTCGCCAGAAGCAATTACCTCGTAAATTCCCGACCGTGAATGGCTTGTGAGTCGCGCAGCTTCTTCAACGCTCACAGAAAGCGAAGGCGTGAGTTCTGATTGAGTCATTTTCTTTCTCCTTGAGTGTCCACATGGACTGTACGATACTGTGTCAGACGTAAACATACTATTTGTAAGTAACATTATCTGCAAGCATATTTGTTTGTAGACACTCATGGAGCGCAGATGGCAAACCGATCAAAAAAGGTCGTGATCTCGGCACGGATTGACCCGCAGCTGAAAGATGCCCTGGACATCGCTGCGAGTAAGCTCAACAAGAAAATCGTGAAGCTCCTGGAGGAGCTTGTAGAGGTAGGGCTGGCTGAGCTGACAGTTCAGAACCCATTTAGGGGAGGGCATTTACCTGACGGCGGAGATATGAATTTCATGACGGTGTTTGAAGCCGTATGGGATCAGGATGAGGTCGTTTTCAAGCTAAGAGCGGGAACGATCGGGCCGGATTTTTGTGGGGAAACAATTTCTCGCCAGGCCAAGGTCGTTATCGGTTCTGAGCGCTTCAAGGGCGAATACGATCTATTCGGCGATTTGAATGGCCATACGGCTTTATGGGGCGGTACGTATGAAAAGCACTACGTGAATCTGGAGTTGGTAAAGAAGGAGTGGCCGATTATCGAGAGCTATATAGCTTTTCTGGATAGCAATCAGCCGCTAGTAGTTTCGTACGAGGATTACAAGAAAATGAGAGGCGATAACAGCTAGATGAGCTCTACTGCTGCCGCTTTTGTGCCTGGTGCTAGATGGGCATATCGAAGTGTCATTTTGATGTCTGAATGCCCTAGAAGATCCCGCACTGTGTTCAGCGGCACACCAGCCATCACCAAGCGTGACGCGAAATCATGGCGCATATCGTGCCAGCGAAAGCCCTCGATCTTGGCTCGCTCTAGCAGCCTGAGCCAGGCGCTTTTAACGTCCTCTAGGCGACCTCCTTCCTGGCTCGGGAACACATACCGAGATTTGCCAGCCTGTTTTTTCCATTGCTCCAGAACGCTCACGGTTTCCTTGTTCATTGGGATGTGCCGGGTGTCGCTCGTCTTGGTTGTATCGCCAGCGGCAGTTATTGTGTTTGTGCTGAAGTTCACAGCAGACCATTTCAGATCGAATAGCTCCCCGCGTCTCATGCCGGTGTTCAGCGATACCAGCACCATTGGTTTCAGGTGATCGGTGAATGGCAGTTGCAGCAAACTTTGCATCTGTTGCTTGCTACGATCCGCCCGCCACTGATTCGCGCTCTCACGCTCAGCTCGTATTTCATCCTGCCGAGTGTCCAAGGCTTCGCGCAGGCGTTTGGCCTCATCAGTGTCCAGGTAGCGAACTAGGCCCAATGAGTCGACCTTTAGCTGTTTCAACTTGGCCAGTGGGTGCGTACCGATGTACTCCCACTCAACCGCACGGCTGAACACGCCGCTGATCGAGCCCATTTTTCGATTCACCGTCGATGCCTTATTACCAGCCTGCATCCAAGCCGTACGGATTTGCTCCAGGTCACGGCCAGATATTGCGTCGATGCGCTGAGGCATGATCGCGTCGAAGTTGTTTTCCAGTGTATGCAGGGTCTTTTCGTGGCCTTTGTGATGCGTCTTAAACCACGGCATGTAGGTGTCGTCGATAAAGTCGCGAAGAGATGGGAGCGTGGCGCCCTTGCGGCCTTGAGTTACTGCTAAGGGTTCTCCAAGCTTGCGCGCCTCTGCAAGGTACTGGGTTGCTTCTTGCCGGGCCTGGTCGAGTGTAAGGATCCCAACGCGGCCAAGCGTCTTTTTGCGGCCGCGGGCCCAGGTCACTACGTATGACTTTGCGCCAGCAGCTGTCACACGGACGAAAAGACCTGTGACGGCAGTATCGTGGATCTCGTACTCTCGACCCGTGACCTGCATGGACGACAGCACTTTGGCGGTTAGTTTTTCTTTCACCTGATCCTCATGGGTGCAATATGGGTGCAAAAATGACTATACGGAACCGTTTTGCCGGACACAACTGGACTCAAAGCCCCAGTGCATGCGGGGGCTTCCCATTGTTTGCTGCGCGCCATATAACCCTCCTAAGGGGAAGGTTGGCAGTTCGAACCTGCCCTGGGACACCATCAATTTCCAGCCCTGTGGCTGTCAAAAAAGCCCCGCCAGGATCTCGTATCCGGCGGGGCTTTTTCGTGTGCGATCACCTGACGACCAACATTTGAAAGACGCTCATTGCTGTGCCTTACTCCAAAGACCACACAGGGAGCGAAATCGATGCGACGCAGGGGCGCCCAATTCTGGTTGTGGACCAACACGCGATTGCCTCTGCACACCCACGAAGAAGTGCTGGGCAGTGGCGTGCAAATCGAGGTGCATGCGCGGATCAGTGTTGAAGGGGTTACCCAGATTTTTGTAGGTGTCTATGGCGTTGATGGCTGGCCGATTCGCGAGGAGCATCATGACCTCAAGGCGGGTGAGCATTACTGTGCCGCATTGAAGTGGGGGACCCAGCGGGCGAGGGAGATTGTGGCGGACACTCAGGAGTTCGTCGCGCCGCACCGGGTGCAACTGACGTTGAGTCCGGTGATTACCGATGAGTCGGTCGTCGCGTTGCGCCGGATGGAGATGACCGAGCGTGAACGCTTGAAGCTCAGGTCTGCCGATGCCTGGTCAGAGTACCTGGACGCCAAGGAGGCCATGCTCGTCTTGATGCGCTCCACCAAGGTTGACCCTATGGTCTGGGCCGATCACAAGGAGCGGCTCAGGCAGGCGATCGATCGGCGCGCCTGCGTGCAGCGCGACTATCTGAACTGAGCGCGCTTCAGCGCTGGTTGCGCAGCGTCTCGATGGTCTGGATCAGGTCATCGTAGGACACCGGTTTGCCAACATGCTGGTCAAAGCCCGACTGTCGTGATTTCTGAATGTCGCTGTGAGCCCCGTAGCCGGTCAGGGCGATGGCCGGCACATCCTTCGCGAGCGGCAACTCACGCAGTGCGCTCATCAACTCGTGGCCATTCATGACCGGTATGCCGAGGTCGGAAATGATCAGGTCGAATCGGGTACTTTTTGCCGCGTCCAGCGCCGCCACCGGGCGGTCAAAGGCAATCACTTGCGCATCTTCCATCTCCAGCAGCATTTTCAGGGTTTCCAGCACGTCCGCGGAATCGTCCACCAACAGAATCGTCAGTCCGCTCAGTCTGCCGCAGGCCTCTTCGGTCTGGGCAGCGGCTTGCGCTTCGCCGGCGGTTTTGGCCAATGGCAGGTAGACGGTGAACGTGCAGCCTGTGCCTACGCCAGCCGAACTCACCTCGACTGCACCGCGTTGCGCCTCGGTCAACTGACGGACCAGTGACAAACCAATCCCGAGCCCTTCACGGTTATGGGTGGCATGTTGTTTTTCAGCCTGGCCGAACAGGTCGAACACGTGATCAAGGTTTTCCGGGGCAATGCCGACGCCATTGTCTTTGATGTCGAGCCGCGCCATGTCCCCGGCCTGGCTGGCGATCAATTGCACACGCCCCTTGGTCGGGGTGAATTTCAGTGCATTGTTCACCAGGTTCCAGATGATTTGTTCCAGCCGTGTCGGGTCGGCCTGGACCATCAACGCATCGGACGGCACCAGCAGTTCGACCGTGACGTCATGCTGGTCATTGAGCACGACAGTGTGGACATCGCGCAGCACACTGGCGAGGTCGACGGCGACCGTTTGCAGCTTGAGCTTGCCGGTGCGGACCCGGGCCACATCCAGCAGATCGTCGATGATCCGTGCCTGGCTGGTGACCGCGTCGCAGATGGTGTTCACCGCCCTGGCCGCCGATGCCAGCGACTTGGTCACCGACAAGCGCCGCAGCAATTCTGCGTTGAGCTGGATCAGGTTCAGCGGGTGCTTGAGCTCGTGGGACATGACCGCAAAGAACTCGTCCTTGAGGTTATTGGTGTTACGAGTCTCGGCCAGCTCCTGACTCTGTTCTTCGTGCTGGCGTTTATGGCCGGTCAGGTCGCGGGCAATTTTCACGTAGCCCTGCAGGTTATCGCCGCTGAGCAGAGTCACTTCGCCGCTGCAAAAGAAGCGGCTGCCATCCTTGCGCAAATGCCAGCGTTCATCGTCGCTGCGGCCGTGGTTGCGCACCGTCAGCAGCTCGTTTTCCGGCACGCCTGCCGCGCGGTCCTCCGCAGAGAAAATGAAGTCATAGTAGGCGCCTTCGGCCTCGGCCTTGCTGTAGCCGAAGATCAACTCCGCGCCTTTGTTCCAGGTGGTGATCACACCTTGTTCATCGAGCGTGATGATCGCGTAGTCGCGGGTGCTTTCAGCGACCAGGCGCATGCGCTCCTCGCCCAGGCGCAGCTCTTCTTCGGCCGCCCGGCGCTTGGTGATGTCGATGAAGGTCAGCACGGTGCCGTCGATGTGGTCTTCGCTGGAGCGGTAGGGCAGCAGGCGGGCGATGTACCAGCGATTGTCGGTGCTGCTGACTTCACGCTCGATCATGTTCAGCGATTCGAACACCAGCGCCGCGTCACCGGCCAGATTGTCGTAATGCAGGCGGTGGGTGATGTCGAGCAGGGAGCGCCCGGTGTCCACCGGCAGCATGCTGAAAATGTCGGTGGCGCGCGGGGTGAACCACTTGATGCGCATGCTGCGGTCGACAAACACCGTGGCGATGTCGGTGGAGGCGATCAGGTTGGTCAGGTAGTCGTTGATCTTGTCGGTTTCTTCGACCTTGGTTTTCAGCTCGAAATTGACCGTCAGCAACTCTTCGTTGATGGATTGCAGCTCTTCTTTACTGGTCTCCAGCTCTTCGGTGGCCGAGCGCAGTTCTTCGTTGATCGCCTGCATTTCTTCGTTGGAGGCCTTGAGCTCTTCGCTGGAGACCTCCGATTGTTCGATGGTGTCCTGCAAATGCAGCTTGGTGCGTTGCAGTTCGCGTTCGAGGTTGGACAGCACCTGGTTTTCGTTCTGCAGCACGGTGGTTGCCGCCAGCTCTGAAGGATCGACTTCGACCTCCTCGAAAATCACCAACATGTACTCGCTGTCCGAGCCTTCATCCTTGTAGGGATGAGCGACCAGATCGATCAGATAACGCCGCTCATCACGCTTGATCGACACTTCGCGGGATTTGACCGACAGACTGCTCTGCTGAACCTGGAACAACGTGGTGCGCAGTTCCAGGCGCAGCTCTGGAAGGATCAACGTCAGTAAATTGCGCGACATCTCACCGCCGACGTGCCGCAGGAAACGCCCGGCACTTTCACTCATGTGCAGAATGTCGGCGTTGGCGTCGACGATCACGCTCGGTGGCGCGGACTGTTCGAGGGCGCGTTGATGGATGTCGGCGAAAGAGGTTTTGCGCTGTACACCGCTGTTCGTCGGTTGCTGGGAAATGTTGGTCCGCACGTAGCCTCCACGCGGCATGGTCGGCGTGCGGCGGCTGTTAGCCGTACCGGTTTTGGCGCGGAAGATCCGGTTGCGTTTGTCCACTGGGGCGAACAGTTCGTGGCACGCGTCCGCGCTCTCGGAGGAGCCGAGAAACAGGAACCCGCCGGGGCGCAGGGCAAAGTGGAACATTTGCAGGATTTCGCGCTGCACTTCGCGATCGAGATAGATCAGCAGGTTGCGGCACACGATCAGGTCGATCTGCGAGAACGGCGGATCGGACAGCAGGCTGTGTTTGGCGAAAAGGACTTTTTCGCGGATTTCCTTGCGAATCCGGTAATGGTCATCTTCCTTGAGGAAGTAATGCCGCAGTCGCGTGGGCGGCACGTCGGTGACGATGGCTTGCGGGTACAGCCCGGCCCGGCCGACGCTGATGGCGCGCTCGTCAATGTCAGTGGCAAACAATTGCAGCGAAGCCGCACTGGCGTCCAGTTGCAGTTGATCGCTGAGCAACATCGCCAGGCTGTAGGCTTCTTCGCCGGTGGAACAACCCGCGGACCAGACGCGAATTTCTTCTTTCTCGGGTTGCGCCGACACGGCGGCACTGACCAGTTGCGGCACGACATCGCGCTCCAGTGCTTCGAAGGCCTCGCGATCGCGGAAGAAGTTGGTCACGCCGATCAGCATGTCGCCGAGCAGGGCCTTGGTTTCTTCGGGATTGTTTTGCAGGTAATGGAAATAGGACGCCAGATCCGGTTGAGACGTGACCTGCATCCGCCGTTCGATCCGGCGCAACACGGTGGCGCGTTTGTAGTGTTTGAAATCATGACCGGTGCCGGTACGCAGCTGGATCAGAATGTCGTGCAGCATTTGCTCTGCGACCAGCGCTTCGCGTTCGGAGATGGCGACAATGGTCTGCGGTTCGGGGTCGTTGGCGATGGGCAAGCTGATTTCCTGAGAGTTACGCCACAGCTCCAGCAGTTTTTGCGGCATTTCAACGACCGGCAGAACCAGGTCAACCATGCGGGTATCGATGGCGGCGCGGGGCATGCCGTCGAACTCGGCGTCTTCCGGTGCCTGCGCCAGCGTGACGCCGCCCTGTTCCTTGATGCGCGAAAGACCGACGGCACCGTCGGAACCGGTGCCCGACAGCACCAGGCAGAACGCTCGTTCCCGATGGACATCGGCCAGGTCGCGGAAGAACAGATCGATCGAGGCGTGCCGGGATTCCCGGGTATCGCTGGTACTGACCTCAAGAAAACCATCGTTCATCGACAGGCGTTGCGCCGGTGAAATGACGTACACATGGTTTTTCTCGATGGACACCCTTTCAGTGACTTGCAGAACCGGCATCGCGGTCGATTCCTGGACGATCCTGTCGGCAATGCTCTGGTGATCGGGGGAGAGGTGAAGAATGATCACGAACGCCATGCCGTTGTCCTGCGGCATGTTTTCGAAGAACAGCTTGATGGCTTGCAGCCCACCGGCCGACGCGCCAATTCCCACCACCGGAAAATCCAGGGTACTGGGGATCAGGGTCTTTCGCTCATTGGAGTTCACTGAGCGATTGGGGGTGGTGGTCATAACTTATGCCTGTGCCGACGACGGGAGCGTCTGGGTCTGAAAGAGGGGTAGCAGACGCGTTGCAATAAATCAGGATAATCCCGTTTTTCAATAACGCCTTCAAATATTTAGCCCGCATTCGCGGCCCTTTTAAATTTGGACTCCAGCGGCGCAAATGCATTCCAATTCTTCAAGTGAATGGCCCTGCTGGCCGATAACCCGGACAGTCATGATCTTCTTCTTAAAACTGCCTGGAAATCTTCGATGCTGTCGTATCACCAAAAGCGTTTTTTGATCGTCGATGATTTCTCGGATTTCCGCAGTTCCGTCAGGTCCATGCTGCGTGAGCTGGGCGTCAAGGACGTGGACACCGCCGACACCGGCGAGCAGGCGCTGCGCATGTGTTCACAGAAGTCCTACGATTTCATCCTCCAGGATTTCCACCTTGGTGATGGCAAGAAGAACGGTCAGCAGGTTCTCGAAGACCTGATGGTCGAGAAGCTGATCAGCCACGAAGCCGTGTTCGTCATGGTCACCGCCGAGACCAGCCAGGCGATGGTGCTCAGCGCCCTGGAGCACGAGCCCGATGCTTACCTGACCAAACCGTTCAACCGTTCTGGCCTGGCCCAGCGCCTGGAACGTCTGGAGCAGCGCAAGACCTTGCTCAAGCCGATCCTGCAGGCGCTCGATCGCGGTAAACCGGTTGAAGTGCTCAATGCCTGCATCGCCTTGTGCAAGCAGGACATCCGCTACTCGCCGCTGTGTTTGCGCTACCGCGCCGATGCCTTGCGCGACTTGAACCAGAACGAAGCGCTGGAGCGACTCTACGACAGCATCATTGCCGACCGGCCTTTGCCATGGGCATTTGCCGGGCTGGGCCAGTTGCTGTTCAAGCGGGGTCAGGTCAGCCAGGCCAAGGGCATCTACGAAAAAGCGTTGAAAGTGTTTCCGATGATGCCGGCGCTGTATGACGGCATGGCCGATGTGCTGGTCGCCGAGGGCGACACCAAGGCTGCGCAACAGGTGTTGGAGGAGGCGATTCGTTTGTCGCCGCTGGCCGTACGCCGGCAAGCGCTGCTGGGTAAGCTGGCGATGACCAACGAAGATTTCGATACCGCGTCCAAAGCTTACCGTCAGGCCGTCAGCCAAGGTGCCCAGTCACGTTTCAAGGACGCCGAAAGCAACCTCGGCCTCGCCCATGCGTTGATCAGCAAGGGCAGCGAAAAGGGCCTGGACACCCGGACCCGGCTGGAAATCAACACTACGCTGAGTGCCGTGGCCAAGGAAAACCCTTCCGACCCGGGCCTGCAGATTCGTGCGCGGCTGATGAAGGCCACCAGCCTGTTGCTCAACGACGCCGAAACCGCGGAAAAGCTCACCGAGCAGGCGATGTTGCGCCTCGATGGCATGGAGCAGTTCATGAGCGCCGAAGCCGCGCTGCTGGTGGCCAAGCAGCTGCAAATGCTTGGGCAGGCTGATGCCGGTAAGTCGATGCTGAAAAACTGCGCAGAAATCTACGGCGACGATCCGACAGTGATGCAGGGCATCGCCAAGCTGACCGACGACCCGAGCATCCTCAACTCCGGCAACGATGCGGCGGAACTCAACCGTCAAGGCGTGCGGGTGTACAAGACCGGCAACCTGGTGGAGGCGCGGGCGGTGTTCCGCAAAGCCCTGGCGTTGCAACCGAAGAACATCAGTATTGCGTTGAACATGGCGCAATCGCTGCTGCATGGCACCGACACCAGCGCGCCATCGGCGGAGCTTGAAGAATGTCGCGCCTGCCTGAAAACGGTCGGCCTGATGCCCGACACCGATGCGCGATATGCGCGTTATCAGAAACTGAAAATCAAGGCGTTCAGCGGATGAACCAAGACAACCCGGCACTGGATTTCTCCACGGTGATTGCTTCCACCGTGCACGACATGAAGAACTCTCTGGCGATGCTGATGCAGGCACACAGCCAATGGCTGGCGCGCTTGCCCGATCCGGCGCGGCACACCCCGGAGCAGGGCGTGATCGATTTCGAGTTCGCCCACCTCAACGGGATGCTGGTTCAGTTGCTGGGACTGTACAAACTCGGCGTCAACCAGATGCCGCTGCAGCCGGCTTATCACGAACTGGATGACTTCATCGAAGCGCAACTGGCCTGCCATCAGGACGTGTTCGCCAGTCGCGGCATCATGGCGACCTATGAAGTGGACCCGCTGAGCCCGCTGGGTTTCTTCGACCGTGAGCTGATTGCGTCGGTGCTGGCCAACAGCATCAACAACGCCATCCGTTACGCCCGTCACGCATTGTTGATCACGGTGAGCGACGAGGCCGGGCAACTGGTGTTGACCATCAACGACGATGGCGAGGGTTATCCGGCCGAGATGATCGAGCGTCAGGCCGATTACGTGCAGGGCATCAACCACAGCAGCGGCAGCACCGGCCTGGGCCTGTATTTCGCCGGACGGATTGCCGCGTTGCATCAGCGCAACGGCATCGGTGGGCGCACAGAAATCAGCAACGGCGGCCCGTTGGGCGGTGGAGTGTTCAGCCTCTATCTCCCCTGAAACACCGCATCCCCCTGTAGGAGCCGGCTTGCTGGCGATGGCGTCCGTTCAGACGATAAACATATTGACTGACCCACCGCTATCGCCAGCAAGCCGGCTCCTACAAGGGTTGCGGCGATATTGAGTCATTTGTACGTCGCTGCTTGATATTCCGAACACGCGGAGCCTATTTTGTACGGTCGCCGTTCGCGGCTTGCACAACTACAAAGGATTGCGTCATGACAACCGGTGGCCAGCGCTCACTCGCGCAGCGATTGACGGGCATTGATGAGATTGAATGTGTTACGCCGGATTTGAACGGCGTGCCCCGTGGCAAGGTCATGACGGCCGAAGGCTTTCACGAGGGGCGGCGTTTGCAGATGGCGCGGGGTGTGCTGCTGCAATGCATCATGGGCGGATATCCGCCAGCGCGTTTTTACGGCAGCGATGATGGCGACCTGGCGTTGGTGCCCGACCCTGCGCAGATCCATCGCTTGCCCTGGAGCAAGCAGCCGCGTGCCTTGGCCATTTGCGATGCGGACGAACTGACCGGCGAAAGCTCCCCTCTGTCGACTCGTGGTCAACTCAAAGCAGTTATCGCGCGTTACGCCGCTCTTGGGCTGGCGCCGGTGGTGGCCACTGAGCTTGAGTTTTTCGTCTTCGCGCCCAACACCGACCCGACGCAACCGTTCCAGCCGCCGGTAGGCCTGGACGGTCGGCGCGAGGACGGTCATTCGGCGTTCAGTGTCAGTTCCAATAACGGCTTGCGGCCGTTTTTCAGTGAAGTCTATGAGTGCATGGCGGCCCTCGGTTTGCCGCGCGATACGTTCATGCACGAAATGGGCGTCAGTCAGTTCGAGATCAACCTGCTGCACGGTGATCCCTTGTTGCTGGCCGACCAGACATTGCTGTTCAAGCATCTGCTTAAAGAAGTGGCGCTCAAGCATGGGCTGACGGTGGTCTGCATGGCCAAGCCACTGGCGCACACGCCGGGCAGCTCGATGCATATTCACCAGAGCATCGTCGAGATCGCCACCGGGCGTAACGTCTTCAGCGACGAGGCCGGCGAGCCGACGGCGACCTTCCGTCACTTCATCGGTGGCCAGCAGGCCTGCATGGCGGATTTCACGGCATTATTTGCACCGAACGTGAACTCCTATCAGCGCTTGTGCCATCCGTTCGCATCACCGAATAATGCCTGCTGGTCCCACGACAATCGGGCGGCCGGTTTGCGCATTCCGGCCAGCTCGCCGGTGGCGCGTCGGGTGGAAAATCGCCTGCCGGGCGCTGATGCCAACCCGTATCTGGCGATTGCAGCGAGCCTGGCGGCAGGGTTGTATGGCATCGAAAATACAGTGGAGCCGAGTGAAGCGATCCAGGGTGAGTTCGAGGTGCCGGATAATCTTTCGTTGCCGTGTACCTTGCATGCCGCGCTCGAGCGTCTGAAACGTAGCCAATTGGCGAAGGAACTGTTCGGCAAGGAGTTCATCGAAGGCTACGTCGCTTCGAAGACCATGGAGTTGACCAGCTTCTTTGATGAAATTACGCCCTGGGAGCGCCGTGTTTTAGCCGCCCAGGCCTGACGAACCTTCGTCTTCGGGCTATCTTTTCGGATAGCCCGTTTCTCACCGCAAGGAGCCGCTCGGAACGCCGATGCGCCAAATCTGGAAACCCTTTCGAGCGCTGTATTTCGCCTCGCTGATGATGTTGATCGGCTCCGGCTTGCTGAGTACTTACCTGGGCTTGCGCCTGGCGGCCGACCATGTCGACAGCCTGTGGGTCGGTGCGTTGATGGCGGCCAACTATTTCGGCCTCGTGCTGGGGGGCAAGATCGGTCACCGGTTGATTGCCCGGGTCGGGCATATCCGGGCTTATTCGGCCTGCGCCGGGATTGTCGGCGCGGCAGTGCTGGGCCATGGTCTGGTGGACTGGCTGCCGGCGTGGATATTCCTGCGGGTCATCGTCGGTCTCGGCATGATGTGCCAGTACATGGTTATCGAAAGCTGGCTCAATGAGCAGGCCGAAGCCTCACAGCGTGGCACGGTGTTCAGCGGTTACATGATCGCTTCTTATCTTGGCCTGGTGCTGGGGCAACTGATTCTGGTCATGCACCCGGGCCTCGGTCTGGAGCTTCTGATGCTGGTCGCCCTGTGCTTTGCCCTGTGCCTGGTGCCGGTGGCCCTGACGCGGCGGATTCACCCGGCGCCGCTGCATCCGGCACCGATGGAGCCGCGCTTCTTTATCAAGCGCGTGCCGCAGTCGTTGAGTACGGTGCTGGGTGCGGGGCTGATCATCGGTTCGTTCTACGGTCTGGCGCCGCTGTATGCCTCGCAGCAAGGGTTGTCCACGGAGCAGGTCGGTCTGTTCATGGGTAGCTGCATTTTTGCCGGCCTGCTGGTGCAGTGGCCGTTGGGCTGGTTGTCCGACCGTTATGACCGGGCGCTGTTGATCCGCTGTTTTGCGCTGGTACTGGCCCTCGCCGCGTTGCCGCTGGCGATCATGAAGCAGGTGCCGCTGGAGGTGTTGTTCATCACCGGTTTTATCTGCTCGCTGGTGAAGTTTTGCCTGTACCCGCTGGCGGTCGCGTTTTCCAATGACCACGTCGAGGCTGATCGGCGGGTGTCACTGACGGCGATGTTGCTGGTGACCTACGGTGTCGGCGCGAGTATCGGGCCGTTGGTCGCCGGGGTACTGATGAAGATGTTCGGCAGCCAAATGCTCTACGCCTTCTTCAGTTTCTTTGCGTTGGTGCTGGTGTGGCGGATCCGCCCGAAAGCGGTGACCAACCTGCATCAGGTCGACGACGCGCCGCTGCATCACGTCGCCATGCCGGACAGCATGTCGAGTTCGCCGCTGGTGGCTTGCCTTGATCCACGTGTCGATGAGCAAGTGGTGCAGGACCAGATGCAGAGCCCGGCCAATCCCGATCCGGCTCCTGAGTCGGAGGTCGAGACACCCGCCACTCCACCTCCGGAGGACCCTGACGCGGGCCGCGAGCAAAGCTTCACCGAGGCCAGGCCTTAAATCGGGGCATAAAAAAACGGGCAGTCACCGCGAGGGACTGCCCGTTTTTTATTAGCGCTGGAATTACAGGTCGTCTTTGTCGAAACGTCGTGCTTCGCGTTGAAGCTGATAGACGAAGCGCTCGACCTGACGCTGCACCAGGCCGCTCATGTTATGAAAGCGGATGCCGGCGAAGGTGGTGGAGATTCTTTCTTCGAAATGCAGGTAACGCAGTTCGACCGGTGCCGTCATTTTGCCAAAGGGCAGGGCGGCGGCGAAGCGGTCGTAGACCTGACCCAATTGCAGGCTGCCGGTGATGTCGCCTTCAAAGCGCAACTTGCAGCCGGTGGCGGAGATGTCCAACAGCTTGCCACTGATCGGCGCCTTGAGCTTTTCACCGTCCAGATCGACGTTGACCAGTTGGGCCAGTTTCAAGGCTGCGCGGAAGGCATTGCGGCGCTGGTGATAAACCACTTCATCCGGCAGCGGGCCACGATAGCAGCGGGTGTCACCGGACTCGTCGATGGTCAGTTGACCGTTGCTTTCCCAGGCAATGCGCACGCCTTCGTGAAAGCCTTCGACCTTGAACGGTTCGCCGGCCAGCATGAAGCGCTCACCGTCACGCGGGATCATTTCGTCGAGCGCGATGGTCCCGCGCTCGCGGTCCACGTCCACCAGATAGCTCTGGAAGCGCTGGGTGCGCTCATGGAACGTGATGATCAGCGGGTCATGGCTTTCTTGCAGTTGGCGCAGGTTGCCGGAGATTTCCAACGGTGTGGTAAGCACCTTGGGTGGCTGCGGGGCATCTTCCGCGGTTAAGGCATTGGACACGGTTAATCAATCTCCAGACAAAATATGACTACGGCTGGCCAGTATATTGCCAGCATGTTGCGAGTCTTGATAGGGCGTGGTCATTTGCGGGCTCAAGCCTGACTGAGCGGGCGCGGCTTCGCAAGCTTGGCGGTTGATCCGCGGGCGTCATAAAGCGCTGGCGGTTCACCGCCGGTCAGGATTTTCAGCTGATTGGCCGTGGCGGCCTGCTGGACCAGGATGGACTGGCCATTATTGGCGTTCGCCGCCTGGCATTGAGCCAGTAGATCGGTCAGCACATCGCTCTGGGCCAGCAACTGCTCGCCAATGCTCGAATGGCTGGCGAGTTGCTCCAGGCCGTTGCGATTGGTCGGCAGGTTGAGGCTGGCGAGGATTTCGCTGCGCTTGCGGCCATGCTGTTCAAGCAGAATGATCAATGCCTGTTTCTGCGCCAGAATGTCTTCGAGCAGTGGCATGTCCCGACCGTGCAAGGCGAGGGACTCGGTTTGCAGTAACTCAAGCAAGTGTTGCGCTGGAGCAAAGTCGTCGGTGATCAGTTGCAGTAAATTAGTGTCTTGCATGGCTGGCCTTGGGTTTTAAGCGTCCAAAAGCCTGGCGCGGGCCGTAGCCTAGCGCTGGGCTTCGAAGTTGAGCAGTTTGCTGGCTACACGGCTGCTGTCGACTTTATAGCTGCCATCGGCAATCGCTGCTTTCAACTCGGCCACACGGGCGTTGTCGACGGCAGGCTGATCGCGCAGCTTGTCAGTGACCTGTTGCAACTGTTGAGCCTCATTGCTGAGGTGTACCGATTCCCCGCTTTTGATGGCAGTGGCCTGTTCGGCCGGGGTATTCAGCGGCGCGGATTTGCCGGCGTCGGCAGTTTCCTTGGCAACGCTGGTACGTGTACTGCCCGTAAGTGGCGAGGAGCTGTTCAAACGGCTGAAATCGATGACCATGGTAAAAAACCTCTGAGTATTTGGACGCTTGCCATGTTTTCGGCTCTCCCTGTGAAAACTTTAGACCCAATTATCAAATGGGCCCGCATGCGCCAGCACTTCTCCTGCATGCGGCACAGTTTAGGGAACAGCCTCGGGCAACGCCACATCTTCACGAACAGAGAATCCTACATGGACACTTCCACCTGACCTGGCGCGGTAACCTGCGCCTTGATGACCCGTCTGGAATTGAGGTTTTTCACGCGTATCTGCTCGGCCATGCCGCCGTTGGAGAGCGCCTCGCCGGGCATACGCACGCTGAGCGTACCACTGCGGGCGGTAATCACCACCTGATCGCCTTTGCGAATGACTTCCGCCTGTTCGAGATGAACCAGGGTAATCACCTGGTCGGTGACCATTGGTCGGGTAAGTCGCTGGCCGATCGCCTGGTCTACGGATGTGAAGTAGCCCTGGCCAATCAGGCTGACGTCACGCTCGCGCAGCGTTACGTCATCGGGCTCGACAATCCCTGCGCGGCGAAGGGGGCGGGTGACGGTCACAACGTCGCGAAACAGGCGGACTTGAGCGGGTACGAAGACTGTCCAGGGCGATGCCCCCTCGCAACGAACCTTGACCGTGACCCGGCCCAGCGGCTTGGCCGGACTCTCGAGGCTGGCTGTCAATTCCTTGTCGCACATGGGCATGCGCAGCCGCGAGTCGAGCTGGTTGACCTGGATTTCGTAGCGACCTTCCGTTTGACTGGTAGCCAGATAGTCTTCTACGGTGAATTCAAGAAAGCCCTGGGTGACGCCGATAAGCATGTCAGGCAAGGTAACTGCGTCAGCAAAGGCAGGGCTGCCAGCGTTGAACAGGCAAACGGCCGACACTGCACAGAGCAATCTGCGGATAGGTGATGTCAGGCGTCGGAAAAATGTCGGTTCTGTGTTCATAAAAGTTAAAAAGCAAGCGCCGTGCCGTTTAGTGATGAATGTGCGTCGCAACACACTTAGCGTTGGTGTAGGAGTCTGGGCATGGCTGGTGTAATGGATTCGGTAAACCAGCGCACGCAACTGGTAGGGCAGAATCGCCTGGAGCTGTTGTTGTTCCGTCTCGACGGCCAGCAGCTTTACGGGATCAACGTGTTCAAGGTTCGCGAGGTGCTGCAATGCCCCAAGCTGACCCTGATGCCCAAGTCCAGTCCTGTCGTGTGCGGTGTGGCAAATATCCGGGGGGCGACCATTCCGATCCTTGATCTGGCAATGGCGACCGGTTCCGGGGCGCTAAAAGATCAAAGCAATCCTTTCGTGATCATCACGGAGTACAACACCAAGACCCAGGGTTTCCTGGTGCGCTCGGTGGAACGCATCGTCAACATGAACTGGGAGGAGATTCATCCGCCTCCCAAGGGCACCGGACGCGATCATTACCTGACGGCTGTGACTCGGGTCGACAATCAGTTAGTCGAAATCATCGACGTCGAGAAGATCCTGGCGGAAGTGGCGCCGACACCGGAAGCGATTTCCGTCGGCGTGGTCGATGTCGAGACCCAGCACAAGG
Source organism: Pseudomonas sp. GM60 (assembly GCF_000282415.1). Classification (NCBI taxonomy): domain Bacteria; kingdom Pseudomonadati; phylum Pseudomonadota; class Gammaproteobacteria; order Pseudomonadales; family Pseudomonadaceae; genus Pseudomonas; species Pseudomonas sp. GM60. The sequence goes on along the minus strand of NZ_AKJI01000105.1, from coordinate 1,486 downwards.
CGCTGTCGCTGCGGGTGCTGACGGTCGATGACTCGTCGGTGGCGCGCAAGCAGGTCACGCGCTGCCTGCAAACGGTAGGCGTTGAAGTGGTGGCGTTGAACGACGGACGGCAAGCGCTGGATTACCTGCGCAAACTGGCCGACGAGGGTAAGAAGCCGGAAGAAGAGTTCCTGATGATGATCTCCGACATCGAGATGCCGGAGATGGACGGGTACACCCTGACGGCCGAGATCCGCAACGACCCTCGCATGCAAAAGCTTCATATCATCCTGCATACTTCGTTGTCGGGTGTGTTCAATCAGGCGATGGTCAAGAAAGTCGGTGCCGATGACTTCCTGGCCAAATTCCGTCCTGATGACCTGGCATCCCGGGTAGTTGACCGGATCAAAGCAGCAGACATCAGCTAGGGGCCTTTTGCCCCTGGTGATTAACACGATTTAAGAGGCGGCATCTTTGTCTACGGGTAATTTGGATTTCGAACAGTTCCGGGTCTTCCTGGAAAAAGCCTGTGGCATTTTGCTCGGTGAAAACAAGCAGTACCTGGTCTCGAGCCGTCTCAACAAACTGATGGAACAGCAAGGCATCAAGTCCCTGGGTGAGCTGGTTCAGCGCATCCAGACCCAGCCGCGCAGCGGTTTGCGCGAGTTGGTGGTCGATGCCATGACGACCAACGAAACCCTGTGGTTTCGTGACACCTATCCGTTTGAAGTCTTGAAGAACAAGGTACTGCCCGAAGCGATCAAGGCGGCTCCGGGGCAACGCTTGCGAATCTGGTCGGCGGCCTGCTCGTCGGGTCAGGAACCGTATTCGCTGTCGATGTCCATCGACGAGTTCGAGCGGGTCAATATGGGCCAGTTGAAGATGGGTGTGCAGATCGTTGCCACTGACCTGTCCGGCTCCATGCTGACCAACTGCAAGACTGGCGAGTACGATAGCCTGGCCATCGGCCGTGGGTTGTCGCCCGAGCGTCTTCAGCGTTATTTCGACCCGAAAGGTCCGGGGCGCTGGGCCATCAAGGCGCCGATCAAGAGTCGGGTGGAGTTTCGCTCGTTCAACCTGCTGGACAGCTACGCGAGCCTCGGCAAGTTCGACATCGTGTTCTGCCGTAACGTGCTGATCTACTTCTCCGCCGAGGTGAAGAAAGACATCCTGTTGCGCATCCACAGCACGTTGAAGCCGGGCGGTTATCTGTTCCTTGGCGCGTCTGAAGCGCTGAACGGTTTGCCGGATCATTACCAGATGGTCCAGTGCAGCCCGGGGATCATTTACCAGGCGAAGTGATGGGTTGGCGGTAGTTTGAAAAACGGGAGTCCTTGGGGGCTCCCGTTTTTTTTTGTCTGCTGTGTTGGTGTGTATATCCGTTTCTGGGGTTATGGCGGCTATTGGTTTCGCCCTTACGGCGAGTCACTTGGAAGAGCCCCAAGTAACCAAGGGCTCTTGCCCCTTTCGTTCGGTGCCTCGCCTAGGCTCGGCATGCCCTCGCTCC